>NZ_JBHFNP010000065.1:0-11555 GCF_041929235.1 Microseira sp. BLCC-F43 | reverse complement strand
TGTGAAATTTCTATTTTGGACTGGCGCTAGAACTTCTGAAGCAGTTGGTTTGAAGTGGAAACACATTTCACCTGATTTCAGAACAATTACATTCACTGAGGCTGTTGTGAATATATCGTCTCAGGGGATCAGGAAAGGTACCAAAACGAAAAAATCTCGCAAGTTTCCTTTGTTTTCACTTCCTAAGTTAGTGGCACTACTCAAGGGTATCAAGCCTGAAAATTGCGACCCAGAATCTCCGGTTTTTACTTCCTTAACTGGGAAACTGATCAACGCACACACATTCAATGCTGATGTTTGGAAGGGTTGTAAGCGTCATGGGAAACAGGTTGATGGGATTGTGACATGTTTTGACCCAAATACAAGTTTCGCTTACTGATGAGTTAGCGATCGCACGGAGCGCAGACGCGGTTAGCACCTGCGCTCAACCTTTACCTGATAGTGAAACGGCTGAAACTGTTGTGAAACCAAATTCGGTTTCACTCTCAAATGCTTTTCCAGCAAAGGTTTCAGGCTTGCAACTCCCTACTGGAAACCAGGGAACTGTAAAAAGTAAGGTCAAACAAGACAATAATTTGCATATCACTACTAGCGGTGAATCTTCCCAAGAGTTAGTTTTTACGGATCTGGATCGGGTTTTATCAGTTTCACCTGTCTATTTTAAATGCCATTAAGCTCGACAAAGCAACAACTTTAAATTGAATCATCGGATAATGATAAATATCTAGGGAACAATCGCTATTTTTGAGATAGGACTTACACATAAACCAGATTTCTCCAATCCAATCTCATAGTTTCAGCGTTTGATCTGCAACTAGAAACCCTATTTCTTTCGTTCTTGTGCCTCAGCCTTATCGCTCTTTTGTCACTCCGATGAGAGTATATTCTGAAAGCCTTGCTATGAAAGGATTCTGTCTTTTCTAGAGGAAAAGACAGAATCATGACAGAAAATAAAGCCCCAAATGTATGCAAGATCTTGATTTCAAGATTTGACATCAATTTTTATTCGTTCACAGTGACAAAAGAGCGTTATAGCGGATTGCACTCGAATGAGGTACACCTGAGTTTGTCAAGCGCGCACCCTTAAGGGTGCGCGCTTGACAAACTTGCGCGATTGCGCTGTACCTCACGCGGCTCTTCGCCGCTGTAAGCGATCGCGTGAAGATCGGAGTTTTCCCTAGCTTCCCGATTGTGGATACTGGGCTAACTACCGAGTTTTTGCGGAATCAGACTTGTATAAAAAGTTATAATCTATATAAATAAGCAAATTTGAGCCATAGACTGCATTAAAGGGAACGCTGTCAAAAAATGCGATCGCACGGTGAGGATTTGCCTTGCGTTATGTGGTTTCGGAGCGATTTAAGGTGTGGTGTTTGGGGGTATAGGGAGTGAGGTATGAGCAGAAAATAGTCCGGGGGAAACATGCAAAAGCGATTACTGCATCTGGAGGATATCCAAAAAACAAACAGCCCAGAACAAGTTGCGACGCTATTTCAAAAGTTAGGCTATAACGCTAGTTGCCAGCTGTTGGATATTGGCGATTTGCAACTGCCAGATCGAAGCGCTCAAGCTGTTAATCGAGTTTACTTAATTGCCAATCAAGGGGATAGAGAGTTACAGATTTTTCTGTTTCAACTACACCCTAATGAGTGGATTTCGCTTGCTGCTGTGACTCATCGAATGCAGGCGATCGCCCACAATATCTGTAAGCGCGCTTCGTATTTTTTATTGTTAGGCACAAAGGACTATAGGCAGTTAATGCTCGTTATTCCTTACAAGAGCTTTGATGCTCAGATGAATTTAAAGCTCAACATTCACAAGTGTCTGATTAACGTTGCTGAGCCTAGTTATCGTGACCTAAACCTGTTAGAAAAAATTGCTGCTTTTAACCTTGCTCCCCAAACAATTTACCAAATTCAGCAGTCAGCGCTCCGATTTGGGAAATATCAGAGGAAATTTGAGACTCTGGATTCAGTTCGCATCTACTTGCAAGAAATTGGTCGGATTCAACTGTTAAAAACATCAGAAGAGATTGCTCTTGCTCGTCAAGTCGCAGAGTTAGAAGAGTTAGAGCGTATCAGAAAGGAATTGCAGAAGAAGCTTCAACGAAAACCCCAGGATGAAGAGTTGGCATCAGCAGCTAGTATATCGCTATCGGCGCTGCGCGACGCACGCGCCAATGGTCGTGCAGCTAAAAACAAGCTCATCGAGGCAAACCTGCGATTAGTTGTCTCAATTGCTAAAAATTACGCACATCGAGGAGTTGATCTATTAGATTTAATCCAAGAAGGAAATTTAGGACTAATTCGAGCGATTGAGAAATTTGATTATCAAAAAGGTTATAAGTTATCAACCTACGCAACTTGGTGGATTAGGCAAAATATAACAAGAGCTATTTTTAATCAATGCCGCAGTATTCGCTTACCCGTTCACATCTGGGAAAAAATTTCCTTAGTTAAGAAAACAACCAAGCAGCTTTCTCAAGAAATCGGTCATATTCCAAAACAAACAGAAATCGCCCCTCGGTTGGAAATGACAGAGTCAGAGCTACAATCTATTGTTAAATATGCTTTGCCCATCATTTCCTTAGATACGCCAATTGGTGGAGAAGAAGACACTACATTAGGAGACTGGATTGAATTTGATGGGGTTTCACCAGAAGCGCATCTCGTCAAAACTATGTTGCGGGAAGAATTAGATAGTATCTTAGAAAGACTCAGCCCGCGCGATCGCCAAATTTTACAGATGCGATATGGATTGGACGATGGACGCGAGAAAACCTTAGAAGAAATTGGTCATATCTTTGGTCTAACCCGCGAACGAATTCGTCAAATCGTCAACAAAACATTAAATAAATTACGCGAATGGCAGCCGACAAATATTATTGATTTTCAATAATATTTACTTCCTGCTACTTCAGCCAAAAATTTGATGCACCAAAATTCATCAATAACCACAGTCAACTTTGAGGAGGAAAACATAAATCATACCAATAGTCAAGAGGTTGCTAGTAACAGGACCGATTTGGAAAAAACTGAATTGAGTGGACTAATTAAAACTATGGAATACAATTGCGCGGACTTACTTGAAGAAATTACCTCTTTGGAACAGTTATTTTCTCAACTAAGTATGGGACTATCCAAGGCGGCTTCACAGTTGCAAGATCCTGGTATACCTTTATCTGAAAAGTTAATTTTAGAGCTTGAGTCAGCCAGGAAAAATTTTGTGCAGTTGCGAGACAGGGTAATAAAATTGGCAGAATCGTCTGGAATATCGCCGATACCTAAGCCTGATGAAATAGTTTCCCGACAGGATATGAAAAGTTTGCTGCACGCGATCGCAGACGCAGAAAAGAAACAGTCAGAGAGAGAAAAAGTACGATCTTCTGCTTTGAAAGTTATAGAAAAGATTTTAGCGATCGCGCATCGAGTAGAAAGCAATTTTCAACCATTGCAAGAATGTTATAAAAAAGCCAGCGAACTCTACCTTGCTATCTCGGATTCACAGGAATCTGACTTACATCCGGACACCCAAAACTTAGCTGATGGGAATCATCGATTCTCAAAACTGCTGAAACTAATTTCAGATTTGGAAGATTTGGACGACGAGTGTTTAGCAGATCTTCAGGATGCTGTAACCGAATCATTTGGAAGAACTTTGGCTATGGCAGCAGTGAGAGGCAAACTTATAGTTCGAGAAGAATTTGTACAAAATTTACCCTCACTTAAGGGCGATCGAGTAGCTGAGCGCGTTGAAACTACTGAAGCCGAAATATCGCAAGAGGAGCAACAAAGTAAAGAAGAGTCAAATTGGACACAAGTAGAAGCAGCGATCGCAACGCCCAACAATAAAATTATTCCAGACTCTCAGCCAGTAGAGACGTTGATTGCGACTCTTGAAACTGTAACTTTACCGCCCACAATTGAAACTGAGAAATCCGCGCCATCGGAACAAATAGAGGCAGAATTAGAAAAGGCTGTTAAGGAAACTCGAAAATTCCTCGAAGATAATGTGGCCTTGGGTTTGCTGAGAGAAACTGAGCGATTAGATTATGTAGCGCAAATTGAAAGCACAGCAAATTCTGTAACGACAACCTTACGTTTTTCCGAAAAGCTTTCCCATCTGCAAGCTATTAACGATGGGATTAACTCTAAACGGCAGGAAACAATTGATGATACTAGAAAAAAACTCATTCAGGAACTAGGGCAAGAAAACCCTGCCTATGCTCGAATTTGCAGTGTTTTGGATAAAGGTGATGTCCTGAGTGCCAACGAATATATAGACATGGTGCAGCAGGGCCGACCAATTCCTGAAGCTGAAACAACAACAGATGCGTTTATAGACTTCTTTAAAAACAAGTATGCTGCCCTAGAAAATGTCCTTGAACCTGCCGATCGAAATCGCACCATTAGACGCGAGCTAATTAACGAAATTGCCAAGGGTAGAAGTATTGGACTACTCCAAATGCAACAGGTACCAGGCGCTCAAGCCAAACAAGCATCTGAAATGCTTGAGGCTTGGTTTACGGCTAAGGGTAAGAAGCAAGCAATTACTGAAGAAGATGTTCGCAAAATTCTCAGCTATCTCGGTTTTAACACGGCACAAATTGCCATAAATCCCATAAATCAAGTTAGAAATTATATCTGGATTGATGTTACCACCGAGCCGATTCAAGACAAAAAACGTTGTCCAGTTCCAGCTTATGGCTCAGAAGCTAAAGGGCGTTATCGTATATTGTGCGTCTGGGATAGACCATCAGAGGAAGATATTCTTAATGCTGTTGGAGATACTTCTGTTGGCTCTAGGGTACTCGTATTTCATTTCGGACGGATGACGGAAAAAAGACCTAGGGATCTCGCCCAATTGTGTCGAGAACGCCGCCGCACTTTTATAGTCATTGATGATGCTGTCATGTTCTATCTCTGTGGAGAAAGGGGCGCACGCTTACCAATATTGTTTGAGTGTACCTTGCCCTTCACTTTTCTAGAACCTTATACAACTACTTCAGGCTTTGTTCCCCCAGAAATGTTTTACGGACGGGAACGAGAAAGGGACTCGATTATTGCTGCTACGGGGTCTTGTTTTATTTATGGAGGAAGGCAGTTAGGTAAAACTGTTTTGTTGCGATCTGTCGATCGTACTTTTCACTCACCAACAGAGGGAAAAATCGCTCTCTGGATCGACCTAAAAGCCCAAGCAATTGGTTACGACAGAGATATTGATGAGATTTGGAATTTGCTGGCAACTGAGTTTAAACATTTAGGAGTTATTCCCGATACCAAGTCCACTCGTGTAAAAGCAGACGAATTGCTCAAGCAAATCCAAACTTGGCTGGCTCAGGACGAAAATCGCCAGATTTTGCTGTTGTTAGATGAAGCAGATAGATTTCTGGAAGCTGACGGCAAACAGGGAGACGAGAAAGGAGAATTTATTCGTTCTGCTCGTCTGAAAGGATTAATGGATAAAACAAATCGCCGTTTCAAAGTGGTATTTGCTGGCTTACACAACGTTCAGCGTACTACCAAACTAGAGAACCATCCTTTAGCTCACTTGGGAGAACCAATTTGTATTAGTCCCTTGCTCAATAATGGCGAAATGCGCGAAGCCAGAGCTTTAATTGAACGCCCATTTGCTAGCATTGGCTATCGCTTTGAATCTCCCGATTTGGTGACGCGCATTCTCTCGCAGACTAACTACTATCCCAGCTTAATTCAACTTTATTGCCAACAATTGCTCAAGCATGTTACTAACCCTGATGTCGCCAATTGGAATGGCAAACAAGGTATTCCTTATGTCATCTCCTCCCAGCAAGTTGATGAAGCATACCAAAGCCAAGATTTGCGTAAAGCTATCCGCGATCGCTTTATGTGGACGCTACAATTGGATGGGCGCTACGAAGTAATTGCCTACACGATTGCCTATGGCTCTATTCAAAGCGAACAAGGCATGGTAGATGGATTCAATGCCCCTTGGATTCGCAATGAAGTGCTGACATGGTGGTATGAAGGATTTCTCGGTTTGTCATTAGATGAAATTCAAGTGTTGCTGGAAGAAATGGTCGGTTTAGGAGTTTTACGTGTCACCAGTACGGGTGGTTTCACCCTGAGAAGTCCCAATGTACTACTGCTGATGGGAACTCCAGAAGAAATTGAAGCTGTACTGTTGCAACCGCGCGAAGCTCCCCTGCAATATGAACCTGGAACTTTTCGTTCGGCAATTGGTACTAAGGATAACTCTCGCCGCAGTCCTTTAACCGCTCAACAGGAATCAAAACTTCTGCTTTCTGAAAATGGAGTTTCGATCGTATTTGGTAATCTCGCGGCGGGACTCGATGACTTGAAAGTTTATCTCAAATCCTTGTTTATTAAGAAAAAGGAAGTCTTCTACTATTATTGGGAAGATATTTCATCAGCAACTGATTTTTCCCAAAGCTTGAAAGAGCGAATTCGCAATCGGCAGAAAGATGGTACAACGCTGGTTTTTGTATCCTCGGCTTGTCCTTGGAATCAAAACTGGGTTGATGAGGCGATTGGGCAAGTTGACAGATTAAGAGCCAAAAATTCTTTTGTCCGCGTTGTCTTTGTTGCCGATACTCAAAAAACTTGGCAGTTAATTAGTAAGAGTTCCACCGACTTTATTTCGGTTAAGAAACTGACGACTTTGAGTTTAAAGCCTTGGCACGATGCGGCGTTGCGACAATGGCTACAGGATTGTAATTTACCAAGCGATAAAGTAGCCCGCGAAAAAATCGCATCTGTGACGGGAAATTGGTCAACTCTCCTCTACCGTTTCTATCAAAATGCCAAACCTAATCCCCATCAATGGGAGCTTCATTTAGAATCGCTGCAAGAATCATTAACTGACGGTAAAGAAGCTCGCGATTTTACCAATTTTGACTTGGGTATTGAACGTCACGAACAAAAAAATATTGCAAGTTATCGCGCAATTGTATCCTCTTTATGCTGAAGGTATCGTGTCTGTTGAGGATGTAGTAGATTGCACTAATGACCTCCTGGTCGATGTTGTTAAAAAAGTTCTCCAATGGGCAAACTTACTGAGTCTTGCTAATCCTGTAGGTCAAAGATACGGTCAGGAATTGTGGTATATCGATCCAGTAGTTGGTCGCATTTTGGCAGCGATTGAAGAGTAAAACCTAACCCCCAATCCCTCTCCATGCGATCGAGGGATTGGGGGAGAGGTCAATTTCCACACCATCAAACTGCAATAAATAATTCATTTCAGAATTATGGCTCTCCCAGATTACATCGACAATAATCAACATACACTGGAAGAAGTTTTGCGATCGCTCATTTTGCAAGAAAGCCAAACCCACCTGGATATTGCTACCGGATTTTTTCGTATAGAAGCATGGGCTAGGTTAGAACAGGAACTCAACAATCTAACCAGTCTGCGCCTGCTGATTGGTCGCGATCCCACAATTCGACCCGCAGAAAGCGATCGCATCGACCTAATCCGCTACTTCCGCCGCGAATTTCTACATCAGCTAGAAACAGAAAAATTCAAACGGGAATATAAACAGCAGATTGACCGTTTAATTGCATATCTACAGCAAGAACATATCCAAGTTAGACTCTATGGAGCAGTTGGCGACAAGCTACAATTTCTCCACGCCAAAGCTTACATTTTTGACAAATACAGCATCATAGGTTCGAGCAATTTCACTCCCGCTGGCTTGAGTGGTAACACAGAGCTAAACGTCTTAAATAAAACACCAGCAATTGCCAAAGACTTGCGTCAAAATTGGTTTGAGCAATTCTGGACTGACAAAAGTGTCGATCTAGACTACAAAGCTAAACTAATTGATGCTCTCAATGCCTCCAAATTTGGCAGCAAACCTTACACGCCCTATCAAGTATTTTTAAAAGCACTTTACGAACTATTCAAAGAAGATACCTTACCACAAGGAAGCGTTCGTACCAGCCTAGAACTGGCTAGTTTCCAACAGGAAGGGTTTGAGCGAGCAGTTAGGTTGCTAGAGCGTCACCGGGGTTGTATCGTAGCAGATGCCGTAGGTTTAGGTAAAACTTTTATCGGCTTGCGGGTACTTGACCACTATCTGATTAAAGACAGGCGTCCTGGTTATGTTCCTCGTGCAATTGTAGTATGTCCAGCCCAATTGCGGGACTTGGTGTGGCTGAAAAAACTCGATGAATACGGCATCAAAGCTGATGTGCTTTCCCAGGAAGAGATTAGCCGAACAACCTTCGACATCCGCCGTTATAGCAAGCATGACATCATCGTTGTGGATGAATCTCATAACTTTCGTAATAGTGCAACAAATAGATACAGAAATTTGCAAAAACTGATTGGTAGTGGTAAGCGAACTAAACGGGTATTGCTGCTGACTGCCACTCCAATTAATACCAGCATCTATGACCTGTATCATCAAATCTTACTGCTGACTCGTAATACGGAAACCTATTATCGAGAGTGGGGAATTTATCATCTCAAAACTTACTTTAAAGCTTTGGCAAAAGGTGGGGCAGAAATTACTGAGTTGCTGTTACAAACAATGGTGAGACGCTCGCGCCAAGATGTTATCAAGCGCCAGTTGGCTGGGGAAGAAATATACATTGCTGGTAAAAAGATTCGGTTTCCCAAACGTCAACTAAAACAGTTCACGTATAATTTTGAGGCTAGCTTTCAGGGACTTTACGCGGGAATTGCCAATCAGATTGACTCATTGCACTTAGCACCTTACAACATGAGGGCATTCAAAAAAAAGCGTCAAAAGTCGGATGAAGAGCAGGTGCAAAAAAATGAAGCACTGGTTGCTTTGATGAAGTCGCTTTATCTGAAGCGGCTAGAAAGTTCGCTGATTGCTTTTGAAAGTAGCATCCGCAACCAGAGGAATTTTCAAGAACGGTTTTTTACCTTGCTACAACAAGGTAAACTGTTAACCAGCCAGAATTTTCGCAAAATTTTAGCAGCGGAGATAGATGAAGAGGAGAGCAGTTCAGTCGAGGAGTTAATTGAGTCTTTGGATGAAATTGACCCCAAAGATTACCGGATTGAAGAGTTGCGATCGCAGATTCAATTAGACCTTAATAACCTCAACCGCATTTTGAATACACTATTACAAATTCAAAAGAATGTCGAATCATGACGCGACTATGACCGCAAGTTAGCAGCATTCAAACAACTGCTAATTGCGGAGCTTAAGGGGCAGAAAGTTTTGGTTTTCAGCTATTTCAAAAACACAACTGATTATCTGCACAACCAGTTACTTTCAGATTCTGACTGGTTAAAAGCGATGGCAATAGGCGATCGCTCGCCTACAATTGACAAAATCACAGGTGAAACTTCTGGTAAGCAAAGAGAGGAAAAAGTTAAGCGCTTTGCACCCAATGCTAACTACCAGAGTGAAGAAGTGCAGCAGAATCTCCAAGGTCAAGAAATTGACATTCTTATCTGTACTGACGTTTTATCCGAAGGTCAAAACTTACAAGATGCTGGTGTTTTAGTTAACTACGATTTGCATTGGAACCCAGTGCGAATGATTCAGCGTGCTGGACGAATTGACCGTTTGGGTACTAACTATGAAGAACTGTTTATTTATAACTGCTTTCCAGAACAAGGTTTGGAGGCTTTACTCGGATTAGTGAAACGACTACAAAACCGGATTGCCATGATCGATAAAGAAGTGGGATTAGATGCCAGCGTTTTAGGAGAAATCATCTCAGACAAATCATTGGAAGAATTATATCGACTTAAGAAGGCAATTACCGAGGCAGATAAAGCAGCAATTTTAGAGGAACTTGAGCAAGCAGCTGATTTGGTATCCCTGGATGAAATGCGTTTGCCTTTATTGGAATTTTTCAAGCAAGAGGGTGAAGAAGCAGCCCAAGAAATTCCACTGGGGATTCACAGTACGCGCCATGTCTCTATTCCTGAAACCGAACATGGGGGAATATTTCTAGCATTTCGCGCCAAAGATAAACACTTTTGGCACTTTTATCCCCGTGTCAATGGTGCGATTTCGACAGAACCTAATAAACGCATTGATGACAAGCGCAAAATCTTCAACTGGCTCAAGTGCAAAGCTGAGGAATTCCCACCTCCTGAACAACTGCTACCCGTGAAATTTGATAACAGCATCTTTGAGGTTCTGGAGCGGGCTGTATGTAACTTGATGGCATACTTTAAAAAACAGCAAACTAGCAGGCAATTAAAGCCTAAACTGAGCAAGCTTTTAGAAAAAGTTTACTACGCATTGACGCAGGTTAGCCCCAGCCCAGAAGAGCCAACTTACCAAGAAGCTAAAGAACGGGTGTTAAAAGCGATCGCCACAGTTAACCTTCGCATATACGAGCGCGACATCAAGGGAATATGGGAAAAATACGTTGCATCTCTTGACTTAAATGCGCTCGTATCCTCTCTTGATGAGTTGTTCGTTGAACAAGACCAATACTACGAGCTTGATGAAGAAGACTTAAAGCCATTGGAGATGATTAAGGAAGAAGATATTCAGCTTGTTTGTTACCAATGGTTTAACCCAGAATAGTTGGTTAAGGGTTTTTATTGAAGAATAGAAATTTGCGATAACTCTGATTCAACTTCAGTTATTTTCTCTACAACCAGAACCCTGATGAAGAGGAAAGTAGTCAATAAAGCATGAGAGGAACTTGGTAAGCAACTTGCCCTTGAATAGCCTCAATTCCATACCTGGAGCAAGTCTGACCGAACTTGCCTGTATTACCCTTACAGGTGGCAATAATTAACGTACATAGGAAAAAGCAGAGGAACAGGGGTAATTTTGAGGAAGGTAACATCCTTATAGATACTTGTATGCCCTCTAGCAAACCCCGCATAACTCTATATATGGACGAAGAGGACATGGACTCCCTGGAACAGTGGGCTAAAGACGAGTTTCTCACTATCGGGCAATTAACCAAGGTGATAGTCAAGAGGGCGATCGCCCAATATCGAAAACAGTGCGAAACCCAAACAGAACCCCCTCACTGCGGCAAAACCAACAAAAAGGCTTCCGAGAAGAATGAACATCTCTGAAATTGCCTTACTGTCACTGCCACTTGCGATCGCGCGGCATAGTTTTGTGTAAGAAGTTGGAGCGATCAGTCTGGGCGCTGCACTTATCTGCATGGTCTTATAGCACGATAGCACAATAGCACAAGTACACAGCCAAACTAGACACAAAGATTTTTAGCAATGAGATGATGTATGAGAAACTTATGAACTTGAGTCTGTGTCAGAAGCCGAAAAAGAAGTGTTTATTAGGGGTCGCGTTCCTGAATCGGTCAGGGCGCGCTTCAAAGCTACCTGTGCTTTACGAGGGCGCGATATGAGCGATGTCTTAAGAGAATTAGTAGAAAAGTGGTTAGCTGATAACGAAACCTCTGCACCAACTAGAGGAAAGAGGAAAGGAGAATAAATGAATGCGATCGTAACAGTTAGACTAAATTCAGCAGTATGACACTCTTGCATTTAATACGACGATGACTGAAATTACCCTATCTCTACCAGAGGAAACATTACTGGCGCTAAAGTTAGATCCCCAGCAACTGGGAGAAGAA
>NZ_JBHFNP010000064.1:0-2925 GCF_041929235.1 Microseira sp. BLCC-F43 | reverse complement strand
TTCCGGAGCGGGAAAAACGGCAAACGTATCTGTGACTCGTTCCCCACCACTGCGGGCTAAAATTGCCATTGGGCTAGGGTCATCGTTGAGAAGATCGAGCTGTTCGATAAAACTGGAATAATCGGGACGCGATCGCGACATTAACCGATTTGCGAACACTGGAAATAACTGAGTTGATGTATAGATTTCATCTAAGCGCGGAAACGAAAGCAACGGTGTAAAAGCACATCTTTCTTCGGCTTCTTTTACACCTTGGGTATAGACAAAGTGATAGAGACCCTTTTCAAATGTTAGCCGCCCGATCGTAAACCAATTAGGACTAAGGGGGTCTTTCCAAGCTAAGAATAGTGTTTTGGGTGTTTTCAAAGTAGTGTTTCCCTAAAAGTAAGTAACCGATGTTTGTTGATTTCAAGAATTGCCCGACCCAAATTGCTAGCTTCGGGGGAGATGCGCGAGCGATTAATGCGATTAAAAATATTTAAAATGCTGACTCTCAATCTATATCATCATGAACACGTAAAAACTCCCCCCACCCACAACTGGCAAAATCTGACCTGTCGTAAAACTTAGAATAACCTTTAAACGGTGAGTAAATCGACAGCCCCTTGACGCGCGAGAATCTAAGTCCTGAAGTTACATTTGCCACAACTAGCTTAGGCTCAATATCAAGAGTTATTAAATTTATTGCTTCATCTAAAAACCCAGTTAATTGAGTACTATCCCCAGCATACTCATCCCGTATAATCTTCAAAAGATCGGACAAATCCACACAATCATTATCTTTGAACCGCACCACTTTACGCTTAGCGTAGGATAGGGCTTTTTCAACATCAAAATCTTTTTCAGCCAACAATTGACGTAAAACCGTAGCTAATCGTCCCACCGCCTCTGCTAGTTTCTCAACCTCTGTCAAATTAGTCGCTGATTGAGTAATCTGAGGTAAACTTCCCCGCGAATCTTCCTCGTAGTAACGCCCGTACTCCTGCACGATTAACTTTGCCAGCGCTTGTGGTGTCATCCCCGAATTGCTTGTTAAACTGCCTAAAATCGCCGTATAGGGCCAACCTGACAGGGGTTCTACTTCTTGGGAAGCCACCATGTAATTGGCATTTGCTCGCAACTGGTACGCTACTTCAACCATGCTCATCAGACAGGCATCCATGCCAATCACGCTCACTTTTTGACCTGTCTGCGCTTCGGCTTCCCGAAATGCCTGCTGAAGTTTAGCATTGTCGAGGAAGTCCAAAGAGGAATCATCAAACGCGATCGCACGAGACTCCCCATCCTCCAATTGCATCACTTCCAGGATTGAGGACAGGAAAAAGGCTGAAGACAAGCGAGTATTGCGACTGAGGGAACGCACCTCATCGTCACTTGCTTTCAGCTGAACGCTACGATTTCGCGCAAAGGCATAAATATCATCTTCTTTCCAACCCGTGCCGTGATTCCAGAGGATGACGGCGTAGTGTTGTGCGGGATAATTCTCGATTCCCCAAACGATGAAGTCTCGTAACGAGCGAGGATCGCCCGTGTTCTGTTCGGGGATGTTTTCGATAACTCGTTCTTCGCTATTGGGACGAATATAGATGCGGTAAGTGTGTTCTTGATCGGAGAGGGTATCAAACTGTACCAGGATCGCTACCTCATCGGTGGAGCCAGCTGCCTCCATTTCCTGAATATCTTGATAGCCTTGCTGCTCCATCGGAGCCATCAGCCGTTTTCCGCCCTTGAGTTGCTCGAAAACCTTACCGTTGTCCCCCGCCATGTAAACCATCCAAGTCCAGCGGCGATTCGTTTGGGTCATAGTTTGCTCTTAAGCTCGGCAAGCAGTTTTTCCGCTTGGGTGACATTCCGATCTTGGATGCTCAATTCCAGGTTGTCCAGGCTTTCCAGCAGCAGAGTGTCAGAAGTCTTTTCTTTGTTGATGACACGCCGCAGTCGGGTGAGTTCTTCCTCGGTATCTTGCTTGAGCTTGCGTAGAACTTGAGCAGAAATCTGGGGTGGGGTGAGGATTTGCTCTCCAACTCGGACGGCGACTTTGTGCTGCTGAACTTCTTCTATGCTGTAGGTGACTTGCGTTTGGTCGTTGCGTACCCGTTCGTCGCGGAAGGTACAACCGATGAAGCGCTTTACTGAGTATATAACTTGACCGGGATGGCTAGTGATGCAACTAAGTGCCGATTTACCGACGATGGGTTGACGGGTTTGGGGGTCAAACTTTACGACGGAGGGAGTTATGCGATCGCCTTCGCAGTTGTGCAGGACTCTCGCCTGTCCTGTGCCTGGTTCCCAGATGGCAATGGCTGAATTGGTTGTCCCTAAGTCAATCCCCAGGATATCTACCTCGTTCACTGCTTGCTCCTTGATTTTGGCTCTGGATGTTTGCGTTCCTGTGCTTTGAAAAAGGTATAGATATAGTAGGGATGGAGCGCATCTTTTTCCATTGTCCGTTTTCTGATTCCTTCTGTAGCGATTATGACACCGAGTTTTCCGGGGATGAACCCTTATCTGGAAAATCCCTCATTGTGGTCAGAGGTTCACTCTTGGCTGATTGTTGAGTTGGCGCGATCGCTCAATCCCTCATTAGTACCCAAATATCGAGCAGCTGTCGAGAAACGGGTTTACTTGGATGCTTTACTGGTTGGTATTCCAGATGCCTCTGTTTTCCAACAAAACCCAGAAGTTGAACTAAGTTCTGTGGTAAAAACTGAGGTTTTAAGCAAGCCAATTCGAGTAACATTGCCTCTGGATGAAGAAGTTACTGAACGCTATTTGGAGATTCGAGAAGTCAAGACTGGGCGAGTGGTAACGGTTGTAGAAGTCCTTTCACCCAAGAATAAGCGAGAAGGTGTTGGCCGAGACAAGTACCTAACCAAACGACAAAAGATTTTGAACAGTGCGACTAACTTGGTTGAAATCGATCTG
>NZ_JBHFNP010000063.1:0-2040 GCF_041929235.1 Microseira sp. BLCC-F43 | reverse complement strand
TTGGAGAGAAGAAGAAAGGCGACGCAGGTGTGCGAGCCAATTCGTTTTAGGATGATCCAAATTCCCATCATACACCCGCAGCGTGGTAAAAACCGTCGCGCCGTAAAGTAAACCCGGATCGTCTATTGCGAGTTCCAGGGTGTTGCCCTCAATTAGATTACCGCTGTACCAAAAAATATGATTCAACTATACTGATGAGTCAAGCTTAGAATATCGCTGCAACTATGCCAATCCTCACTATAGAAGCATTGTGTTCTGAAGCGGCACAATTTTCAGCTTTAGAGTCTCGACACCCCTAACCTTTGCTTTATGGTCTTACAGACGGCAAAGCTGTCGGTACTTATTTGAGGGTTCGGTATGAGTTCCTAGAGGGTAATTCAGCCAGTGGCATAGATTTTCCATGGCTACTTGTTGATGTTAAAGTTACAAGCATCAGCCAACCACAAGCATCATGCTTGTTCAAATCTGCACGACAAAAGATTTTTGGGCTTGGATATTCGCTCATCATCTTTGTCTACCACAAGACAGACAACAGCGAAAACCCCACAGCAACCCTAAATATTCTGCATAGGATTTATGTGAGTGCGGAGAGAACCGCAGATTTCCAGATGACGAGGGGAATTCGTAATATTCTAGAGAACGAAGGCAATCAAGATGACTTAATGGCTTTTATCCTTGACCGAAATCTACCCGCTGTTTATAGAGCTAACCGATGATTCGTATTGTTGATAAAACCAAATTATAATATTATGGAGATTTTCAGACACCTTTGGAGTTAGCCTCAAGCCTATGCCAGAAGTTGATATAACTTGGCGTAACTCCTGATATCATACTGGAACCAACATGCGTATTGGGTAACTTTATTGAGGCTGCTGCACATTTTTTTATCTATAAATAAGCAGGCAGTATAAATCCCCCCTAATTTATTGAAATAAATTTGCCTAAAACAGCAAATAATCCCAGAATAAATAATCGAAATAAACCCTGGATATTTTTGACAATTTGATTGGTTGTCAACGGGAAAAACTTTAAAGGGAAGAATCCTAGCAATCGGTAATTTTCCTTGGGTGACTAACTCGCAACAAGCAAGGATTGGGGGTGCGAAATTACCTAAAAAAAATCACTTTCAAAATTACAATGGTTTGGCTGCGATTGCAGGTAAAAGTAATTTTGATATATCCGAATGGATGTTAATACAGGTGGTTCACTGGCTACAAAACCGTGATGCTTGTTACTCAAAAATTTGTTGGTGATTCAACTGAAACAATAAAATGCCTTTCTGCGTACTTTCCCCTACCCAAAGACTGTTTTTCATATAGCTGGTAATAAGATTGCTGATTTTACCAATATTTAACCAGTTTTTTATAGCGAGCGAGTTAGCGGGGGAAAAGTTGCCTTCTGTTGATACGATTTGGGATGCGATCGCTTTGCGTGAGGGTGCTGGATACAAATGCGATATGCCTACGGCACCCTACGCGATCGCGCCTTATTTTTACTCAGAAATACGCGGGTTAATTCGCATTATAAATACTTAAAAATTTGCCATATTAAAGATTGAGTAAAATTTATTGTTTCGGAATGACAAATCGATATAGGTGCTTTTATGGTGAAGTTAAAGCTTTTTGTACATTGCAATGTTTGACTCAATGCTGCCCGCTCAAAGTAACAGTTTGGATGCATCTATCAATCCGTCCTTCGCCTATGGCTTGAATTTAGAACCAACCAGCGATATCTACCACATACCCCTCACAAATAGGGCATTTATTCAAGCAGAAATTGCCATCAAAGATTTAACAGGCGGTGAATTTAGCGGTTATAGCAATCTGTGGCAACCGAATTTATCGTTGGGATCTACAAGCGCTGAAAGTTTAAATTTAGGCAATAACAACAGCGTTGCTCTAGCTGAAAAATCATCTGTAGATTCCCTAACGGGGCAGGTTTTATCGAATGGCTTAGCTAACCCAATTGTAGAGCTAGCGCTGCAATCGGCTTACGGTTATCTCAAGGGATTGGCGACCGATGCAGATTTTAGCAACAAGA
>NZ_JBHFNP010000062.1:0-76852 GCF_041929235.1 Microseira sp. BLCC-F43 | reverse complement strand
TAGTATAAAACGCCGTAGTGGGAATCTGACTATAGTTGGAACTATAGATAACAGTACCACGAAGGAAATCTTGCATACCCTTAATCGGGCTTCAAGAAGCCCTCACCATACCTGTTAAGGTTGGTGAGGGAGTATGTCACCAACACGCCTTGGATGAAGCTGGGCATATTTGCAGCGCGTGGCATCGTGTAGCGCGATATCTCAAGTTATATCCTATTCCAGGCACTCGACTTTGGCAATCGACAAAAGCTCTTGAGGCTATCCTCACTTTGCCTTTGGGTGAAGTGGAACATCAACCTTCTTCCCCAGTAGACATTGGAACGGTTGAGCCGTTAAAATCCTCATCAGTCACCCAGGGGTGAGGTTAGACCAAGTGGCTATGTCGAGCTTGGTCGATATTTATAGAAGCGTAGCCGTAAAATTGTGTCCTAATATACAAGCGCCCCGGGATGAGCGGTGCGCCTGTAATTTTTTATGGGTAGACAACTGTGCCGTTGTGGTTTTCAATATATAAGGCAGACAAGGGTGCGACAAACTACCCCATATCCCATTAAGTTTATTGGGGTATTAACCTAAATCAAGTCGGGTTAAATTAATCTATTCCAAAGTAATGTAGTTTTAGGGGTGAGAGTGATGAGTAATGGAATGGCATTTGTAGCAGGAGCTGGACTAGCAGGGATTGCGGCGCTGCTATTTCTTAAAGGTGGTGGAAATCCTGGCTTATACAACTTGCCTGCTGCTGCTTCACTGCAACCCCCGCAAAACTTCCAACAGCCAGTTCCTAACCCCCAGCTGCCTGGGCTAACCGCGCAACTGCCAATACCGGCGGCAGGTGCGAATAATCCTGCTTATTGCGCCAATTGCGCCCAGCAGCAGTTCGAGAACGCACAGCTAAAAACAGAAAACGAGCAGCTTAAAACTCAACTTCGCAATCAGCAATTCGTGATTGAGGCGCTAAACGCACAAAGAAATAACGGCGGCTTGAACCCCCAGCTCCATCCAGCCCAGTTGACTGCCGGGATACAGTCTACCAATCCCAATACGACAAGCTTGCTGTGGGCATTGGGAGGAATGGGGGTGACAGTGACAGCTGGACTGCTGATGGCAGGGGTATTCGCCTTAGTATCGCGGCAGCAGCGTCCTCCTGCGGGTACGGTACAGTTGATTCACCCAATCAACCAGCTGCCACCGTCGTTGCCCTACAAACGGCGGTCTGAGTATGCTTCCCCTCGGTATGAGGAAAAACGCGCCAGCTATCTGGACTACGACGAGTACGACGACTACAAAGATTACGAAGGACGTTAAACTAAACCAACGGCAACTGAAACATGTTGCCGTTTGATTTTGACACTCTGCGCTCTCAAGAGACGCAGATTCTAGAGAAGGTAAGAGCCTTATTGCTTCAATTATCCCAGGTTCAGGACTTTGCCTTAAATTTTGGGTGAGGTGGCTCCTTCGCTTATAGGAACGATATCTTCCCTGGCATGACTAACCTGCAGCCCGCAGGTAGGTTTTAACGTCTTCGCTGACCAGAGAAAGTATATCAGACTAGGACTGCGGTTAAAACCGCACGATTAGCCATTCCTCCTCGCTGCTACTAGACGAGGCTTCTCCCGGCATCCCGCATTATTTAGGTGGCGCCCAAAGTGGAGAATTTTTGCTCGCTGTTCAACGCTTTGATGCCAACGAGCGTATAACCAAAAAGCCAGCGCCAAACGCGGTAATCACAACTAGAATCACCAACAAAATATACAACCATCCATGGAAGGTTGAGCTATCGGACTGGGATTGCTGACGATAGCGGCCTTCTGCCTGTTCTCTGACAATCCTATCTGGTAAAACACCTCGATTCGGTTCCAGGTTCCTGAAAGCATTCGGTGCCACTCCGGGGCTAGAAGCGTTGACCCCTGACATTGGGCGTGGCCCCCAAGACATCGGTCGTGGCGCCCCCGTCGGGTATCCCGATTGATTTCTCATTTCAAGATGGGTGTAGCTAGCCTCGCTCCAGCCATCTGGGGAAGAGTCAACGATTTGTTGTAGGTACAGCGCTGACTGAACGATTTTGTCAAGTTCCCGGCGCAAAAGTTGGTTTTGTTGCACCAACTGCTGATTTTGGGCGTTGAGCGATTCCAGCATTACCCGCGTCGCTTGCAACTCCGCTGCCAGTTGTCGGTAAACCGATATTGGCACAGCGGGAGCGTAAGCATTCGTTGTGGCTGGTGTGCTTTGACCGGGATTGGTTAATTTTGACACAGATGGCTTGGGATACGGATTGGAGGTCATAGGCTTCGCTAGGTTTAGATTGTCGTTTGGCAACAAGCAGCCTGTTTTATATGCCTAACAATAGTAGAAATTAGGACAATTTGATACTCCGATTTGGGTAATGGCATTCCCAGGCGACCGCCTGGGAAGGGTAATGGGTAATTGGTAGCTTCACCCATTACCAATTAGCAATTACCTATTACCCATTACCGAGTAATGGAAAAAAATGTCCTACTGGGCCAGAGCCAGAACCTATGCTTAAAGAGTGCTGTAAGGCTGTGGTGACGTAATCTTTTGCCTGTTGAACGGCGGGGAATAAATCCTTACCTAAAGCTAGATTAGCTGCGATCGCCGCCGCCAGCGTACACCCAGTACCGTGGGTATTCTTTGTTGCCACCGCAGACGCCGTCAAAGTTTGCCAATGCTTCCCATCAAACCAAATATCCACACCCCGGATTTGTCCTGGCATTCCTCCCCCCTTTACCAAAACGGCTTTACAACCGAGTTGGTAGATGCGCTGGGCAGCCGCTCGCATATCATCGAGGGTATGAATCTCCAATCCGCTTAAAATCTGAGCCTCATATCGGTTGGGCGTCACCAGCATTGCCTTTGGCATCAAAGCATCCCTCAGAGTTGCCACGGCTTCATTGTCTAGCAGCTGGGCGCCCGTGCGCGATACCATTACCGGGTCAACCACCAACTTCTCGATGCCTAACGCTTCCACATGGTTCGCCACGGCGGCAATAATTTCCCGATTCAGCAACATGCCCGTTTTGGCAGCTTGCACCCCAATATCTGCCACCACCGCCTCTATTTGGGCAATTACAGCCGCCGCCGGTAGCGCATCCACTCGCGTCACTCCCAGGGTATTTTGGGCTGTGACGCAGGTTAAAGCACTCGTCCCGTGGACGCAGTGAAACGCAAACGTTCGCAAGTCTGCCTGAATTCCAGCACCGCCGCCGCTATCCGAACCGGCAACAGTCAGTGCTACAGGGATTGAATTGGGCATAGGGTATTTGGGCAGGGGGGCAGGGGGGCAAAAGGGGCTCAGGGGCAGAGGTCTAGGTGCAGAGGTCTAGGGGCCCTGGGGCATGTGAATCTATAATTTTCCCCATCTCACCTGCTCTTGATCTCACCTGCTCAAGATCCCGATTTCGGCGGACGCTTCCGACGGAGGAATTCGGGAATATCCAATCCGGGTTCTTGTGGTTTAATTACCTCTGGACCTTGGGGCGGTTTAGCAGCAGCCCCAGGGGTTGGCCCTGGTGTAGTTGGACGCGGGGGTGGGGTTGGCGTTCTCGCTGCCCGTGCGGCTGGTTGAGCCGATGGGGTTTCGCTGCTAAAGCCCGTGGCAATCACCGTAATTCTAATTTCCCCTTGCATCTTGTCGTCGATCACTGCCCCGAAAATAATATTGGCATTGGGATCGACGACTTCGTAAATTGTTTCTGCTGCCGCGTTGACCTCGTGTAAGGTGAGGTCCTGACCGCCGGTAATATTAAATACAACGCCTTTTGCTCCATCAACGGAAGATTCGAGCAAGGGCGAGGAGATTGCCATCGTCGCGGCTTCTCTAGCTCGCGATTTGCCGGAGCCAACCCCAATCCCCATTAAAGCCGATCCGGCATCTGCCATGATGGCGCGGACATCGGCAAAGTCAACATTGACTAACCCGGGGATAGTAATGATATCGGAAATACCTTGTACACCTTGGCGCAGGATGTCATCGGCGGCGCGAAACGCTTCTTGGACGGGGGTTTGTTCGTTAATCACAGATAACAAGCGATCGTTGGGAATTACGATTAACGTATCTACCCGACTTTGCAGGGCGGCAATGCCTTCTTCTGCTTGGTTGGTGCGACGCCGCCCCTCGAACATAAAGGGTTTTGTAATCACGCCCACCGTCAAGGCGCCGACTTCTTTTGCTGCTTCGGCGACGACAGCTGCTGCACCCGTTCCCGTGCCGCCTCCCATACCTGCCGTGATAAAGACGAGGTCGGAGTTATCCAAAGCCGCAGCGATTTCGTCGCGAGATTCCTCAGCGGCTTTTTGACCGATAGCCGGGTTACCGCCTGCCCCCAGCCCTCGCGTCAGTTTTTGTCCGATTTGCAAGCGTTTGGGAGCCGCTGATTGGGCTAGAGCTTGGGCATCGGTATTAACAGCCCAAAACTCTACCCCCGATAACTCGCTGGCAATCATGCGGTTCACCGCATTGCTGCCACCACCACCGACGCCAATCACTTTGATTTTGGCTACCCGACTGGGTACGATATCGCCGAGGCGGGATGATTCAGAAGACATCGCTTTTGGCTCGCGAGGTTGACCAAACTGGAATAGGGGGTTACTGAAGGAACTAGCCGTGTCCACCGACAGGGACGAATTCGATGGTCCCTCAGCTTGAGAAAGTTTATAGGTAAGCCCCTGTTTATTATCAAGCGTCATTGTAATCAAAAATAACTGGTAAACAATTCTTCAGTTCTAGGTAGTTCTAGTCAACTATGGGTTATATGGGCTATGTCGGTTGACAAACCAATAATAGCAACAAGCTGGTTGACGAGCAGCAAAACGTTTGTTGCCAATTTTATCGGGATATTGGTTTGAGTGGTTGGGGTAGCTTGGAAGGGACACTGGGGGTTTTTAGGGGGAGCTTGGGGTTTGTTTTGGGGTCTGATTGTATCATTTGCAGGGCGGGTGATTCTGGATTTTTCAGGTCTATGTAAGCTATTTGGCTGGTTTTAAGCTTGGTTGGTAGGGCGCGCAGGCGATGCAAAACTTCGAGCTGTTCGGCAAACTCCGAGCTGTAAGGACCTAAATGGACAATTCCCAGCTCGGTTTTCAAAATTATATTTGTCCGGTTGCGCCAGTCAATCTCAAAGATTTTCACGGGACTCTGGCGCAATACTTGATAAATTTGCGGCCATTTGGTGAGCTCCCGCTCTCGCACGCCGAGGATTTTTAGCTTTGGTAAGGAAAACGATGCCCCTAACGCTTTGTACTTTTCCCACGGCACTAATACACCGTTGGCATCTAGCAATCCCACAGGCGATCGCATCTTAGGCGTTTCCTTTGCTCTTGAGGCAATCAGTTGCGATCCGGGGGATGGGATACTGATCGCGAGCGCCACTGGCTGCCGTTCTTGTACTTGTACCATCAATCCGGGCGGAATCAGCTGGCGCTTTACCGTTGCAGAGGCAATGACTGATGGGTTTGAGGTCAGACGAGATGCCAGAGCTTGCGGTTCAATTCGCAGTAACGACTGGGGATAGGACAAGGATAACAAAGACCTCACCGCTCGATCTGAAATCATTTCATTGCCTTCGACTGCGATCTGATCCGGAGTGCGAATCACCCAAATTGGTTGAGTCGCCCCCCAGACCAACCCGCTTGCCAAACCGGCACTTGCTACCGTTCTCCAAATTGCCTGCGCTGTATGAATACGCCTTTTCCGGCGCAATGTTATTCGCCGCCCCCTCAATTCTGAAAGCGATACCGATGCGATGCTGGTCATCGTAATCCCCTATATGCTTACGTGTAAAGTGACTGCTCAGTTTGCTATGACTAGCTAATGCTAGGGGTTGGGCAGAAGTTATTCAACTGCTGTCCCTTGCCCGCGGTTTGTATATATAACAACCTCTTTTAGTTTTTACCTACTGGCAATCTCCACCCCATCATAAATTAGCTGCGACCGAAAACAACGCGCGAGCCCGATTGTTTTTACCTGTTGAGATCGCACTATTTCCGCGCCCTGACTGCTGCGGTGGGGCGATCTTTTCTTTGACAGCGATCCCCACGGCGGGGATCGCCGTGGGAAAATATTTTCACCCCTTTCTGCAATCCTCAGACCCTCCCCAGCGCTACATCTATATATATTGATAGAAATTGCTCTGGGGCAGATGAATCGGTACCCGCCGCTCATACACAAACCAAATCAGATGTCAATATGGACTTGATTAATTATTTTAAAGAATTGTTCGGCATAATTTGGCAGAACAGCGTTTTTCATTGGGCAGCTTTAATCCTGCTGGGTGTGGCGGTGTGGGGGGAATATAACGCCGTCAAGCAGTATCGACGGTATCAAAGTGGGAAAAGTCGTTTGATGATGGAGGCGATTGCTTACTTAAACGAAAACCTGGATGGGAAAGTAAGCGGCATCAAGACGCTACAACCAGACGAAACAACCGGGGAAAATTGGTCATCCCTCCTCGACTGGTTTGGCGAACATTTGGTGGGAGACTTTTCCGCCGATGATAAATATGCAGCAGAAGTACATCGAGGGCGCTTTCTCTTATTGCAGTATCCCGCCTTTCTGACTCGCCCGGTGCCGCGCAGTCAATGGCGGTTTGTCCCCAGCATTTTGGTTGCCATCGGGGTATTAGGAACATTTTACGGCATTCAACAAGGGCTGCAAAACATCGGTCTGGGCGATTTAAATAATACTGGGGAACTCTTACCATCAATCAGGCAGTTACTCGAAGGTATGAAAACTGCCTTTTCCACCTCGTTGATGGGACTAGGTGCTTCCAGTATATTTACCATCGTTTTGGCATGGGGCGAGCAAGAACGACAAAAACAGCGCGACAGTTTGCGAAGTCAATTAGATAAAATTGCCACGGTACAAACCCCAGGGCAAATGTTTGCCCGCATCAACCCCGATAGCAGTCGAGAAGCAGCTGTTGCTATTACTAGCGCCGCCGAAACAATGCAAACTGGATTTGCACAAATGGTAGAGGCGCAACGAGAATTAAATCCCCGAGAAATTGGGATTCAAGTTGGCATGGCGATGACACCCGTATTTCAGCACATTCGCCAGGAACTAGCTACCCTGCGACAAATTAAAGCCGATCAAGGACAAGAAATCATTAATAATATGATTCAAGGGTTGCGGAAAGAAGTGATCGAACCTGTAGTAGGGCGACTCGATCAAAGCGCCCAACTCACTACTGACGCATCTTTAGCAGTCAGAGAACTTAAAACCGAATTGGGTAGCATTTCCCAAAGTTTAGCCGAATCGATTCTGACGATTCAAAACTTCCAGCAAGATACCCTAGTGCAGCTTCAGGAATTCGCCAGTAACTTGCAGCAAATTCTGGGTCAATTCCAAACAGACACGCAAGGCGTCTTGCAGCAAATGGCAACAGAAATTCGCGCCGGGGTAGCAGAAAGTATTGAAGGAATGAAAGCGCAGCGCACCGCGTTTCAAGAAAGCGCCCAAGACGCTTCTGCTACTTTCCGAGGCATTCAAGAAAACTTGCAAGCTGCGCTGCAAACTCAAGCAGAAGAAGAACAAAAAATGCTTGAAGGTTTGCAGGAACGGATGATGAATATTCTAAACGCATCCCATACAGCATTCCAAACCCAATCTAGTACAATTCAAGCGGTTGGTAGCGAAGCTTCCCAACTGATGAATCAAGCGCGAGAAAATTTGGTAACCAGCTTGCAAAATGTGGATGGAATGCTGCAAAATACTCGCGTCACCGTCCAGCAAGAATTAGAGCAATTCCGGATTAACTACCAAGCATCGCTCCAGCAATTCTTTACCGAACAAAACAATCTTTTAGAGTCTAGTCTTGGTAAGCAGCGGCAAGGATTAGCTCAAGTTGTTGTAACTTTACAGCAAGTGTTCCGGGAAGAATCGGAAAAACGCAAACTGTTGGCAGCGCAAGTTGACCAAAATATGGAAAAAATACAGGAAACTGTCGTAAATGTGAGCAATTTTGCTAACTCGGTTGGATTGAATTCAAGCGAACGTTTGGCGCAACTGCAAGTTCTGGCTAAATTGACTGGAAAAGAGGTGCTGCGGGTGGAAACTACCTATCAGAATATGGTCAAACAATTAAACGAAGAGGGGAAACGAATGCAAAGTACCTATGAAAATATGGTTGGTCAATTAGATCGATCTCTCCAGTTGGTACAAGAACAGGTAAAAACTGTGGAGACTTCTTATAAAAATATGGTCGAGCAATTCAATCAAGCATTGGAGGTGGGGAATCATCAATTGATAGATTATCTGGAAAAGGCGAATAAATCCCAAACGAATTTCTTTACTCAGTCAGATAGCGAGATGGCGAATGTTTGCAGTAGTTTACAAGAAACCTCGAATGGTTTGATGCAAGTCGCTCATTATCTAGTCGCTGCTGCGGATAATTTGGGAACTAAAAAAGCTAGCAATTGACTCAAGTTGAGTTGAATTGGCAAAAATATGAGAGATTTATCTAATTTAGCTCCTGAAACCGAAATTGAAGAAGCGGAAGACTCCAGCGTTTTACTATCAATTGGCGATTTAATGTCTGGGTTGCTAATGTTCTTTGCGCTGCTGTTTATTACCGTGCAGATTCAGCTGAATCAAAAAGTAGCAGAACTGAACGAAAAACTCGCTCGGATTGAAAAATTAGAACGAGAATTAGTAACTTACCGCAAGGCATTTGAAGCACTTCCCCAGATTATTGTCAAGACCCTGGAAGGAAAATTAGGCGGGAAAGATATCTTTACAGTTGACCCGGAAACGGGGGATGTGAGTATACGCGATCGCATCCTCTTCGACGAAAATAGTGCAGCACTAAAACCCGCAGGAAAAAAGTTTCTCCAATCCTTTATTCCCCTATACAGTCGGGTCATTTTCTCCGATAAAAAATTCGAGGATCAGATCGCTAAAGTAGTGATTGAAGGTCACACCAGTTCCAAAGGTACGGAACAAGAAAATTTGAATTTAAGTTTGCGACGCGCTGAATCTGTCCTGAACTACATCCTTTCTAATGAAGTAAATTTTCCCACAAAAGCCAAGTTTAAAGCTAAAATACTTGCCGCCGGGAGAGGGGAAATTGACGCCAAACAGAATCGGGATGAACCAAGCGATCGCAAAGTCGTTTTCCGCTTCCAATTCCGCCGCGAAACCCTCAAGAATTTAAATTTAGATAATAGGTAATTGGTAATGGGTAATCGGAAAAAAGGTATTAGCAATTAGCAATTAGCAATTAGCAATTATGTTTCGTCAACTCAAAGTACCGCAAAACCCCCCCGAATGGCAACCGAAAAACCTCAAAGTTGCCAGGGATAAAATTAGCCGCGAATCGTTAAATGCGCCAAATATTCCCAAAACAGAAACATCGCCACCGCGCCAGATTAATGATATAATTTCATATATCCAAAACGAACAAACCGAGCAATTAACTCAACTTGATTGGGTTTACTGCCTCTATGCCAAAACTCAATGGGATATTCAAAATCCAGAAAAAAGCCGAGAAACCTCCCAGGCAATTTGGCAAGTCGCAAAAACCAATGAATGGTTGAAACGCCGGTTATTCTGGCGGATCGCGCTCCACTATAGTGAAGGATCAAAAGACAAAGTAGCACCGGAAATTAGAGAAAATTCCACAGTGTCTACGCCTTCATCTTTTATCCTTTACACTTCCTATAAACCGACTTCGGTGAGTGGGGAAAAGGCAAGCGCTTACAGTCTTTGTCCTCCTTCCTTAGTAGAGGGGTTCTCTGAATTTGCTAACAACTCCACAGGAACTGATAGACTGCCGCTCCAAATTATCAAAGCACTCAATCAAGATCAAAGTGCTTACAATTTAGCTAAACTTAGCTGGCAGTACCTTCGCACGCCTCCGGATTTTTTAGAATATGCTGGGTTACCTAGATGGTTAAAAGAAGGTCAAACGGCGCTTGACTTCGTGGCAGAAATGTTTGCCAAAAAGCAAGTTTCTGGTAACCCAGAAGTAGAGTGGTTGTTGCGCTGTCTCAAGCAAATGTCACCCCTACAACAACAGCTAGCAGTAGAAGAGTTACTGACCAAAATTTCGGGGGAGATGGTAACCCGTTTGCCGAAATTAATTGAATGGTTACAAGAGCAATATTCCCAGAGCGATAATAATGGGAAATGGCATCAACTTTCTGATGCAGCTAAGGCGGCGCTGAGTCGGTGGATCGGTACGGTTAATTATGGATATTTCCAACAATTAGTAGACTTGTTGGCAAGAATGCTCAAGCTGCCAGATGAAGAGCGGCGGAAGTTGGAAGAAAAGCGGGATTTTTGGGCAAATTATAGCGATCGCATCCAACGCATTCGCCTACTTTTACCCCAATCATCGGTAACTGCACTCGGTTATCAACTCCAGATTAATGTCGATATTCTCGCAGAAGATGGCAGCGATCCGACCGAAATCTGCATTTTCGATTTGGGAAATTACTATCTAATAGAATTCTTGCGGGGAAGTGGGAGCGAGGCGCGGTTAATTACCCGAAATCCTAAGATGGAACTCTTGCTATTTTGCCCGACGAAACTATCAGTGAAGAAACTCAGAAGTTTGGGGGGAGAAACTCACGATCGTATTTTACAATGGCAATCTCATTGCCAAAGGTGGCTCAGCCAAAAAAACATTCGCCCCAATGCTGGCACCGAATACTTTAAAGGATTGCCAAAATATCAGGGCAAATACGATCCAAATAAAGGGCTTCCCCTTCCAGACGCAAAAGAACAAAAAGAGCGCGAAGCTCAGTTAAAACAGTGGCAACGGCAAATGGAAAAATTGGAAAGGGAAGCTAATACTAAATCTTGAACAGGACGCACCAGACGGGGGGACACGGGGAAGCGGAGACACCCCATGTATAAACCCAGGGGATTTCAACAAGTCAGAATTTTATTCTTCTAGCACTTTTAAATTCGGGAGGTTTAAGACCGGGAGCTTCTAACTTGAGAATGGTCGCGCTCCGCGTCTCCCCTTCTGGGTCTCTTTGCCTCTTCTTTGTGAGTTAACCACCCATGTTTGTTACTGCACGACTCATGAATTCAGTCTGCTGTTCAAAATCAAGTTGCTTGACAGCATTTAACATTTCTTGAGCTTCGGAAGATAGTTGATAATCTGGTGGCATTGGAACGATTGTTTCCTGTTCCATTCCTTGAGCTAGCAAATACCAAACACCCAACTTTGCTCTGGGATATAAAGCACGATACTCGCGGTTAATTTCGTTATCTGCGCCTGCAATAATGTCGCGCTGCGCCTGTAGCTGCTCTTCACGAGACATTATGCCAATTCGATTCACTACCGCTTGAGAAAGTTCAAGTCCAGCAGTCGGCGACGGCGTGATACCGTCTTTCATTTCTGTGTAAACAAACCACAGAACGGCGAGTTGATCGTCAACGCTCAAACCCTGTAATTGCTGTACAGTTTGGTCGATGTTTGCAATGTTTGTGAATGTCATAAAAACCTTTTTTTTCGGGGGAATTGCTAATAGGTAATGGCACTAAAGCAATTAGCCATTAGCTGTTAGCAATGAGCAGATTATGATTAGATTTCAGCGCCTGGAGCGGGTTCAGCACCCATTACCAATACTGCACCCCGGAGGAAATCAATTTGCTGTTGAAAATCCATATTTTCGATTCGTCCTAACAAAACGTTTCCATCTGACGGAAATTCGTAGTCAGGAGGCATGGGAATAATTGTCCCGCTTTCCATTCCTTGGGCTAAAAAGTACCAAAAAGCCAGCTTTGTTTCAGGACTCAAAGAACCGTATTGACGACTCAATTGTGTATTCGCTTTTTCCACAATTTCCCGCATCACTTGCAATTGTTGCTCGTGGGGGAGTTCTTTTACTTGATTGAACAATCCTTGAGCAATTTCAGATCCTGAAGCGCCTGGAGCAGCTGGTGTTATCGATTTTCCCAGCTTGGTGTAAACAAACCACAGCAACGCCAGTTGATCGTCTGTTTTCAAACCTTCCAAAGCTTCTTTACCTTGGTCGTAGGCACTCACATTGGTAACTGTCATAGGGATCGGAGTGTATCTAAACTAACAGTTTCATGGTGAAATAACCTGTGAGTTTTTACCCCTGTAAAAGGGTAGATAATCCCTTGGAGATCAACGGAAAACAAACTCTACTCAGGATAGATGTAGCTGGCTCAAATCCGTTCAAATATAGCGAGAAAGCAGTTTGTGTAGCGGCACCCTTAAGGGTGCCGCTACACAAATTTGCGCCAAAAAGCTGTGCTTCACTCGCTGGCAATATCAGGACTTACGCAAAAAAACAAAGGGCGATCCGAAAAATGGTGGGTTTCCACGAGCAAGATTGACGCATCACCTTTGTTTTTGACCCCGCGTGCGTAAGTCCTGAATATGCTATATTTCCGCCAGACGCTGTTGCAACAATTGAGGAAATTGGGCGTAGTATAGTTGGTTGAGTCGGGAGGGATGAGGCAGGGGCATCAGGGTAACTAAACGCTGATGCAGGTTTCCTTCGTTATCTTTTGCCCGCAGCGTGACTTGAATGCTTTTAGTGTAGCGATCGCTCTGCTCAAAAAACTCTTTCAACGCGCCTTTCGCCCCATAAGGCGCAAACCAATTAAAGGCTTTATTCCCTAGGGTAATAATCTTATCGCCTTGCCAGTAAAGGACTAGCAATTGCTCTATAAAAGGACGAAATCGCTTCTTGACTGCCTCTGAGTATGCTTTGTTACCAGCAGGTTTGTAAGGTACGGTGTTAGTCAGGAGGACGCGATCGCATACAATTTGTAAATCTGTATCCCGATCCGGTTGTTTACCATATATGGCGCGATACAAACCCTTGCGAACTAGCTTACCAGCAGCGCCGTAAAGCGGTTGACGCGCGTGGACTTCATCTTTACCTAAATCGCGAGCAAAAATGCACAAATTGCCGTTCAAATTGCCTGCATAAAGAATTGGCTGGGTGGGATTTAAACCCGCCGCTTGATAAACTGGTTCATCGATGGGAAAGGTAGCGCTTTCTGCTTCCTGCTGGATTTGTGCAATCAATTGTTCTATGTCTAACATTGAAATGGCTTCGTTTTGATGTTTAATTTGGTTAGAGGGTGCGGATTTATTTTAACCTTAGTTGCGCGACTTTTATGACCGATCCATTAATCGAACTCAAAGGAATTTATAAAGCCTTTGGTAATAATATCATTTTAGATAACGTTGACCTGTCGATCGAGCGAGGGGAGGCTTTAGGAATTATAGGGCCTTCTGGGACGGGTAAATCAACAATTTTGCGAATTATTGCCGGGTTGTTAGCACCGGATGCGGGGGAGATTTATATCAAAGGAGAGCAAAGGTTGGGGTTGGTTGAAGATAAAACCGATCCGATTGGAATTGGCATGGTGTTTCAGCAGGCGGCGTTATTTGACTCGCTGACAGTGGAGGAAAATGTCGGGTTTCTCCTGTATCAACACTCAAAATTGCCTCAGAAAAAAATTCGGGAACTGGTGAACGAAAAGCTGGAGATGGTAGGGTTACCGGGAATAAACTCGCGCTACCCATCTGAATTATCCGGCGGGATGCGAAAGCGAGTTAGTTTTGCCCGTGCAATTATGTCCAATCCCGATAATCCTAAAGATAATCCAGAAGTTTTGTTATATGATGAACCTACGGCGGGATTAGACCCGGTTGCATCTACGGTGATTGAGGATTTGATTCGCCAGTTACAGCGTGCCGCAGGGGTTTGCAGCACCTATGCGATAGTTACTCACCAAGACAGCACTATCCGCCGCACGAGCGATCGCATCGTGTTTCTCTACAAAGGTAAAATCCAGTGGCAAGGTAGCGTTAGCGATATTGATGCGACCGATAATCCTTTGGTTAGGCAATTCTTTAGCGGTAGTGTAGAAGGACCAATTCAGGCAATTGGTTAGTCGATTTTGGATTGATCGTTGGCAAGAATATTTATTTAATGAACCGCAGAGGCGCAGAGAAAGCAGAGGAAAGAGAAAGGAAGAGATACGGATAGGATTAAATCTAAAATCTGAAATTATATGATGTCCGTCAAATCACCCTTAATTAAAACCTCGACCTGTCACCGCGTCACCGCGTCAGTCCTAACTATGGGTATTCAAGCGGACACGATATTAAAGGAGAAAGTATGCGATCGCGCACGGTTAGAGAAGGTTCGGTTGGGTTGTTCTTCCTGTTGGGAATCGGTTTGTTTGTGGCGATGAGTGTATGGTTGCGACAAACTTATTTTGGCGATCGCGGTTACCAAGCGATCGTTGAATTTGATAATGCAGCGGGAATGCAAATTGGGACGCCAGTGAGATATCGCGGCGTTAAAGTTGGTCAAGTTACGGCGATTAAACCCGGAACCGATAAAGTGAATGTTGAGATTAAAATTACAGAACCCGGTCTGATTATACCGCGCAATGTTAGAGTTGAAGTCAATCAATCTGGTTTCATCGGTCAAAACGCGATTGATATTGTTCCCATAGAAAGCGTATCTGCTAGCATTCAAGGGGTAAACCCTCTCGATCCTAGTTGCAAAGACCGCAATTTGATTATTTGTAATAACGACAGCATCAAAGGGCAAGTTGGCTTTAGTCTCGATGAATTCCTTCGCCTCTACACCGACGAAAAGTTTTATGCCAACATTAATTCGGCAATTCAAAATACAGCGATGGCGGCGCAGTCAGTTTCTCAACTTTCTCGCGATCTTTCCAGTTTTACGGTAACGGCAAAGCAACAACTTACAAGCGTATCCGCTGCTGCGAATGCGATTGGTCGAACGGCGGAAAAATTTGGCCCAACTGCTGATAAATTGAATCGCACTGCCGATCAATTTGCCCTCACTGCTAATCAAATTAGTGCGACGGCGAATCGCACTGCCGATCGATTTAACCGCAATATGGATCTGCTTACTGCGACGGCGAATCGCACTGCTAATCAACTTTCTCGCGATATAAATCAGATTAGTACTAATGCAAATCGGACGATCGATCGAGTGGGGACAACTGTCGATCGAGTCGGCACAACTTTCGAGCGAGTTGGTAACAATGCCGATCGCACTGTGCAGCGAGTCGGCACAACTTTCGAGCGAGTTGGTGTCAATGCCGATCGAACTGTGCAGCGAGTCGGCACAACTTTCGAGCGAGTTGGTACTAATACCGAGCGCACTGTGCAGCGAGTTGGTATTACTGCGGATCGATTTGGTGCGACTGCGGAGCAATTGGGCGTCACGGCGGGGCAAGTTGGGAGTTTAGCGACAAATATCAATAATTTAGTCACAAATAATCAAGCTTCTCTTGTTGCTACGTTAGATAATTTGAGCAAAACAAGTGCCGAACTTCGCACGGTAGTTAGTAATTTGAATCCAGCTATTAATCGAATTGCCCAAGGAGAATTAATCAAGAATTTAGAAACTTTATCTGCTAATGCGGCTCAAACTTCAGCGAATTTACGCGACCTGACGGGGGCGATTAATAATCCGTTCACTTTGTTGGTGTTGCAACAAACTTTAGATTCGGCAAGGGTAACGTTTCAAAATGCCCAAAAAATTACCTCTGATTTGGATGATTTGACGGGAGATCCAGCTTTCCGGAATAAGCTTCGCAATCTTGTTAATGGATTGAGCGATTTAGTTTCTTCTACTAATCAATTACAGGAACAAGTTGAGGTGGCTCGGTTTTTGACGCCAATGGTTGAGGCGGCGAATATGGAATTTCCCCAAATGCCAAGTACGTTTGAAATGGATAAAATTTCGGTTGTGGATCTTTTTAACGAACCGCAGAGGCACAAGAACCAAACTGAAAATCAGAGGTATTGAAGAGGACGCGGCGACGCACCAGACAAGGGGACGCGGGGAAACCCCATGCCTGAAGGCAGGGGATTCAAATTTCGATCTGGAGAAGGGTCGCGCGACCCGTCCTCCCCTTCTCCCCGTCTCCCCTTCTCCCCGTCTCCCCTTCTCCCCGTCTCCGCTTCTCCCCGTCTCCGCGTCTTCTTGGTAAATGTTAACTCCAGTCTTCTTCTTCTTTTTTGTTTGAGCTGACTTGGTAAATTCGGCTGTTTGCATGAAGTTGGCGCGTTTTTTGGTATAATTCTGCTTCGGTTAATTCCCATTGTTGCAGCAGTTTTTCTAAGTCTGCTTGGATGTCTCTGGCGCCGGGAAAGCCGTTATAACGAATTTTTAAACGCGCTAATTCCGCTAGGTTATAGTCGGTGGGGCCTTGTTGAAATATTTTATCAACGATTTTGCGATCGCTGCTATAAAGTGGATGTTGTTGGTCTGTCATTGCTAATTGCTAATTGCTAATTGGTGTTCTATTACCCATACCCTCGTTCCCACGGATCTGCCTGGGAACGCCATTACCCATTTAAAAGCTGTTCCAACAACCCATACATATCTTGGGCAAATTTTTTCGGATTCCACAAGGGGGATAATGTTTCTGGTTGTTTTGATTCTACTAACTGTTGTTGGATTTTTTGTCTTAATTCCCTGTCTTTACCTAGTTTAACTCCCCAGTCTACGTACTCCTCCCAACTGTTAGCAATTCCTCCTGAAATCCCCAGGGTTTGTAAGAAAGAATACCCCATGCGCGAAAGATATTGTTCGCCAGTTCTGGTTACGATTGGCAGATTAAACCACAGTGCTTCTAGATTGTGCGTCCCTCCATTATAAGGATAAGAATCTAGCAAAATATCGGCTATTTTATAGTTTGTGCGATGCTCTTCTTCGCTTTTTGTTACTGAGAGATATTTAATTCTGTGTACCCCGACTCCGATGGCTTCGCATTCTTTTTTGTATGCTGCTTGAATTATTTCTATATCCCCTGTATGACCTTTATAAATCAATACGCTATCCTGGACTTGCTTGAGGATTTGCACCTGCGCTTTTATCAATTCTGCATTCAGTTTATAGGCGGGAGAAACGCATAGGTAAACAACTTGATCTTCTGCTATTCTTAATCCTCTTCTGACATTTTTTCTATCTACTGGTAAGCATTCAAATCCCCCTACGGCGACGAATGCATCTGGCATCCGAATTAACTGTTCGCGGTAGTATTCTTCCACGCCTTCTGGTTGGGTGTGCGCGTCGCCAAGAAAGTAATTTTTCTCTGAGGTAAACGGTGCTTCAAATCCTAACCAAGATAAGCACAGGCGCGCTGGTTGTTGATGGATAATATCGACTTGCAGCGGGATGGTTATAGAGTCCAACTCAATCAGTACATCCAACTCATCTTGCAATATTTGCTCGATGATTTCTTTTCCGTCTGCATTTCCATTGGTAAATTTACTCGGTTTGTAAAATTTTGTTGCTACCTTTTCAAATAGCTGGGTTCGGTCGTCGGGTTGATATTGGCTGGTAGAATACAAATATAAATGAGGCGTCAGTTTGGATAGTTCTTGGATGATATCGGCACTGCACCAACTGACGGAATGTCTGCGAAAATGCGCGGAAAGAAAGCCAATTTTTAACTGACCTTGGCGAGGATTTTGGGGTAGATTAATAGGTGAGTAGGCTTTAGCAATCAGTTCTGCATATTGTTCGCCAATGAATTTGGATAGTTTACTATTGGCGGCTCTATCATCCCGCAAGTAGTTGAGGTTAAATAATAAATGGGCATAGAGACTGGTTATTTCTGGTTCGCTTAATTCGGCATTATAGATTAATGGTTCTATTTCTAAAAATTTCTCTTGGGCGATTTGATGCAAGGCGGATTTGAGGTAAACGTTAATCAAGGTGGTGGTAGCAATTATTTTGGCGGTTTCGCCACAATTTTGCCGATGGGTTTCGGCGGCTTTTCTTAAATGATCTAAAGAATTATGGCTGAGAAGTATAATGGAATTATTAATTAATTCCGATATGCCGAGATGGGCGGCTAAAAGGTTGGGGTTTATTTCTAATGCTTTTTGGAAGTTGTTGAACGCGGCGTCGAACTGATTTATGTTGCATCGATCTGATTGTTTAAATTGTCGATACAGTGCGACCCCCAGGTTACTATAAGCTTCTGCATTGTTGGGTTGCAGTTCCAGCACTTTTTGGAAAGCAGCGATCGCTTGATATATTTTCCCTTGTTGCAGCAGTGCCGTTCCGAAGTTAAAATAAGCTTCGACGGCATCAGGTTGCATTTGAATTACTTTCTGGTATTGCGCGATCGCCTCATCAAATTTTTCTCGCCCAATCAGCAGGTTTCCTAATTTGGCATAAGCTTCTAAGTAGTCTGGTTTTAATTCCAACGCTTTGTTAAATTGAGCGATCGCATCATCTAATCTGCCTTCTTTTTGCAGCAATGTCCCCAAGTTAAGATACGCTATGGCAAAGTCGGGTTTGATTTGAATCGCGCGTTGGTAATTGTCCATCGCTTCGGCAAATTTCCCCACTTGCGCGCACATCGATCCCCGATCGTTGATTGCTTCGGCGCTAAACTGTTGTGGGTTGCATTCTGCGGCTTTTTGCCAACATGCGATCGCTTCAGAAAATCGCTTTACTTTGTTTAAGGCGTTTCCCAAATTCCAGTGTACTGCGGCTAGGTTGGGTTTGATTTCGATCGCTTTTTGGAAATAAGGGATGGCTTTTTCCATTTGTCCCTGTATCCCCAGCATACTCCCAAGATTGGCATATGCTTCGGCAAATTGCGGATCTATTTCTACTGCTTTTGTGTATGCTCTAATTGCTGGCTCAATTTGGGTTCCTGCTTGCAGGGCGTTGCCCAAATTTTTGTAGGCGGCGGCTAAATTTGGTTGTAATTTTAGGGCATTTTGGCACGATGCGAGCGCTTCTGCTATTTTCCCTTGCGCTAAATAAATTTCCCCCATTTGGTTGTATGCTAAGGCGTTGTTTGGTTCAATTTGCAGCGCTTTTTGGTAATTGGCGATCGCTTCATCCAATTTGCCTTGCTCTTTGAGGGAGTTACCTGTTTCGATGTAGGTTTTAGCCGAGGGGTTCATCTGCTGTCTTGTCTTGGGTGCTGTCTATTTTGGGGCTGGTGTTTATTTTACTCTACTATGCTTCGATTACGTTCTTTTTTTAATGAACCGCGAAGACGCGAAGAACACGAAGAAGAGGAAGTAGATAGAGACTGTTTGCTGGCGTATTTGATATTGGGTCTATTACAAGAACATTGCTGCTACGACAAAGGTGATTAGAATTGCGTTGTAGATGGCGTGATCTGCTGTGCTTGCTTCTACTCCTGCTTCTTGCGCCATTTTTTCATCGTTTGTTTGTTTTAAGTTCTTGTCGTGGATGTATTTATAACGGCAAGCAAATAGGAATCCAGGAATAATCAGTACAAATCCGGCGAAAATTGGAATTCCTACTAGAATGTGGACTAAGCCAAATTGCGTTGAACGTATTAATATTTGCTTCCAGGTGTTAGCTCCTTGGCGAAATATTTTTTCTTCAAAGTTAGCCCAGAATGGAACGAGTAACATTAAAACTATCCAAATTCCGACCGTTATAATCTGGGCATAGTCTATGTTAATTTCTGGGGATGTTTTATTTTGGTTAGCTTCTTTTACAGGTTGGACTTTGGTCGAATTTTCTGAGGGTGGTACGCTTTTAGGTGTGTTCGCTGCTTGCGGTTTTTTTTCTAAGGGTGGTGCTATTTTAGGTTTCTCCACCTCTTGGGATGGTTTAATCTTCTGGACTGTGGTTATTGGTTGAAATACTAAATTACCCGAATTACCAAAAACTGCGCTCGCCCATCCCCATCGCATAATTGGAGGAACAACTGAAGCTACTGCTACCAATGTACTGAGGGTGATAATTAGAATCAAAAATGCTCGTATGTAAGTAATAATTCCCCTTCTATAAATTTGCCAAACAAACTTTAAGTTAGTTCTGTTTAGCCATAGTTCCCACATAAATAAGCAAAGAATTCCCACGGAAAAGACTACAGACAATGTTTCTTGCAAGACCATCATCCCAGCCCCTTTGGCATATGTATTTATTATAATAATAGCCAAGAATCCGATTAAAAGGTATTTGACAGAATATAGAATCGTCTTCAAGTCCCGCCAGAGGGTTTGTCTTTTAGTTGGATGAGCAATGTGGTGGAAAAATTTGCCGCTTAGGATTAAGATAATCAGTTTGTACAAAGCAGGAGCAGGATAATCGGGTTGGAGTGACAAGGCTTTTTCAAAGCAAGCGATCGCTTCTTCGTATCGACGGAACTTCGCCAGCATATAACCCCGCCCATACCAAGCTTGAGAATGCCAAAATTCCTGAGAATTGGGTTTAATTTCTAATGCCTTTTGAAAACAATCAAGCGCCAGTTCGTTCTTGCCTAATCGAAACAACAAGAGGCCGCGATTATACCACGATTTTGCATAATCAGGTTGAATTTCCAAAGCTTTTTCAAAGCAAGCCAGTGCTGCTTGACGGCGATTTGATAGTAAACCGCGAACGTTCCAAGCTTCGTGGCTATCCGGTTTAAGTTCTAAAGCTTTGTCGCAGCTAGATAATGCTTGTTTGCGGCGGTTTAATCTACTGAGAATGTCAGCGCGACCGCACCAAGATTTATAATAATCGGGATTAATTTTAATCGCTTTGTCGCAACAAGCTAAGCCTTCTTTGTGGCGACCTAAAATACTCAAACAATAGCCTTTTTCGCTCCACGCTTCGTAGCAGTCTGGTTGCCAATCAATCGCTTTATTGTAAGATGCGATTGCATCTTTATAGCGGCCTAAATTAGACAAAGCAACGCCCTGATGATACCAAACTTCAAAAGCGTCGGGGATGAATTCTAGGGATCGATCGTACAATGCGATCGCTAACTGATAATTTCCCGAATTAGCCAAGTGTAAACCTTCGTGAAACAGCAACAGCGCTTTCAAAGCAACGGGGACATTTTCATCAACCAGTTGTGCTTGGCGTTCCTCTGGAGTCAGACGAGAGTAGGAAAATTCGGAAAAATCTTGATTTTGGCTCATGGCACGGGGCGGTCAGATAGTAAACTAACTTAGGCAGCGTAGGATGAACGACAACCTTTCGCCATCCTAGCCTATAGACCGTGGTTGTACCGCAACAGGAGTGTTTAAATGAGCGCAGAAGTGAACCCCACAACTTTGATGAAGCAACAAGTTGGCAAAGCCGCGAGCGATCGCGTCCAATCTGGTTCTATAGTGGGGTTAGGAACCGGGTCAACCACAGCTTATGCGATTCAGTACATAGGAGAACGCCTCAAGTCTGGGGAATTAAAAGACATTGTAGGCATCCCGACCTCGTTTCAAGCAGAAGTTTTGGCGAGACAATACGGGATTCCTTTAACGACTCTCGATGTCGTTGACCATATCGATATTGCCATCGATGGCGCCGACGAAGTAGACCCCCATCTCAATTTAATCAAAGGTGGCGGCGCCGCCCACACCCGCGAGAAAATAGTCGATTGTTTGGCAGAGCAGTTTATCGTTGTCGTAGATAGCTCTAAATTGGTAGACAAACTCGGTTCGGTTTTTGCCGTACCCATCGAAGTTTTGCCCTTAGCTTATGCACCCGTCATGCGTGCAATTGAAAAATTAGGCGGCAAACCAGAACTGCGAATGGGTGTGAAAAAAGCTGGGCCAGTAATTACCGATCAAGGTAATATGGTAATCGATGCCAAATTTGAGAACATCGACGACCCCGCTGGGTTAGAAAAGACGTTGAATAATATTCCCGGAGTGTTAGAAAACGGCTTATTTGTTGGCGTCACCAACTTAGTTTTAGTCGGCGAAGTCATAGACGGAAAACCCAACGTGCGCGAGATTTCCTAGTTTGAACCAACAAACCCGGTTTTTCTAAAAAACCGGGTTTGTTGAAATGAAAGTTTTATTGCCGATGAAAAAGCCAATCATTTACTCTTTAGCCTTCTTCACAACCATATCTGTACAAGCTAGCGAAATCAATCCTAATGGTTCCCCGCCAAGACAAGAGCAAGGTTGGAGTCTATGGCGACCCAATTATGAAATAGAAAAAGCCGGGTTTGATGCAGGATTTTCTAATATGGAATTGGGAGGATATTTAGACTTTGAAAACGCTTGTAAGACAAATCCAACAGTTGGTAATTCGTCTATTAGCTATTGGTTTAGACTGAGTAATTCAGTCGAGCGAATTGGCACGGGAAGAGTAGAATATAGCTGTTGGGCTAACGGGCGTAGGCTTCATACTTTTGATAGTACTGCAATTAAATCTGGCTTAGAAAACGTTAATTGTCTCCGGGTCAATTCGCCTACGGGTTTAACGATCCGATCCGAACCTAGAAATAATTCTAGAGGATTGGGCAGAGTTGCCCAGGGTCGCACGGTTAGACCTAACAGTTTTCCGGCTTCAATTGTAGAAGCTGATGGGGAAAATTGGATTGCTATTACTTCTCCCAGACCAGGATGGGTTTCTGATGGTAAACCCACCAGTCAGGGAAATTTCAGCTTGTGCAACCGTTAGGATATCGAACAACCCGCCCAATCCGCCAGTCATATGATGTCCGTTTGATTACCCATAGTTAGGACTGACACACCGGACGCGGAGATTTTTAATTAAGCGCTATTTGCCTGACATCATAACAATCACACCCCCCCGCATCGCACTTCAGTGATGTTACTGAGCGACTCCCACCATAACCCCTCAACTGATAACCTTTTTTCAGGGTTTATACTGAATAGAGATGCCATCTTTTCAGAGCAGCTCACACACTGTTGACCGGGGACAACCGCAAAAATGCCTATCTTTAACGGAACTATTGATGCCGATTTTTTAGATGGTACACCCGATGCCGACACCCTGATCGGATTTGCCGGCAACGATACCATTTTTGGTCGCGAAGCAAATGACCTGCTCAAAGGTGACGAAGGAGATGACCTGCTCAACGGTAACCAAAATCAAGATACGGTCAGTGGTGGTGAAGGAAACGACTGGGTGCGGGGAGGTAAAGACAACGATCAGCTATTTGGCGACGCCGGTAACGACACCCTCCACGGGGACAGGGGAAACGATACTGCGTTTGGCGGTGATGGGAATGATTTGTTATTTGGCGACACTGGAGTCGAAGCCAATTTTACCGGAAATGGTAACGATGTCCTTTATGGTCAATTGGGAATTGATACTCTGTTTGGGTTAGGAGGAAACGACCAGCTATTTGGTGGCGATCGCGACGATCTCTTGTCCGCTAACAAAGGCAATGATATCGTCTTTGCCGGGGATGGCAACGACTTAATCCGCGGAGGTCAAGACAACGACCTGTTATTTGGCGACGCCGGTAACGACACAATTTATGGTGACTTGGGTGCAGATACACTAACCGGCGGCGAAGGAAACGACACTTTTGTCATCGGCAGGCGTTTTGACGTTCCCGGTTTTCGCACCACAGGCGGTTTAAATATTGCCGACGCGGACGTGATTATAGACTTTACCAAAGGTCAGGACTCCTTTGAGTTAATTGGAGGTGTGACTTTTGAAGACCTGAATATTTTTAACGGCAGCGGCACACATACTGGCAATACAATTATTCAGGATAAATTTACCGGCGAGTATTTAGCAATTCTCAAAGGAATTAACGCCAGCACTTTTACCGAACCCGCTCCGATTCCACCCGTAAATACACCAACCTCGAACGGCATTGTACAATTTAGCGCCCCAACATTCAGCATCAATGAAGATGGCACGCCGGTTGCTGCGGTGACTATTACCCGCACAGATGGCAGCAGCGGCGCCATCTCCGTCCAGGTACTTGTTAACGGTGGCAGTTCCATAGGAGGCGCGCCTCCTTTAGCAGCGCCCAAAGATTACGATAATAGTTTTATTACCGTTAATTGGGCAGATGGAGATACATCTGCCAAAACCGTCACCGTTCCTATCTTTAACGATACAGAAGTTGAAGGTAATGAAACGGTTAATTTAACCTTGGAATCCCCTAGAGGCGGAGCAACAATTGGGACGCAAAATACTGCCGTTCTTACAATTTTAGATAACGACACCCAATCAAGGCTAATTCCAGATACTCTATCCTTTACTTCTGCTAACTATAGCGAGCGGGAAGGAAATAGCGGCACGACCAATAAAATTGTTGCCACAATTCAACGCACGGGTGCCAGCGATCGCCTTGTCACCGTACAAGTGCAACTCGCTGCAGGTAGCACGGCAACTTTGAATGATTTTACTAACAATTTGCCGATTACTGTTACCTTTAATCCAGGGGAAAACTCCAAAGATGTCGAACTGCCCATTATTGGGGATACGATTACGGAAGAAGATGAGACGATTAATTTGGAATTAATCAATCCTACAGGTGGGGCAAGTTTAGGAACTCAGCAAACGGCAACTTATACGATTATTGACGATGACATTGCTGCCACAGACCCAGAAATTGAGGTATTAGATGGAGAAGCTAACATTGCCGATGGTAAGGGGTCTGTTAACTTCGGCAGCACTACAGTTGGCAAAGATATTACCAAAACCTTTACTGTCAAGAATATCGGGAATGCTGACCTGAATTTGAGTACAATTAATTTACCGAATGGCTTTAGTTTGGCAAGTGGTTTTGCCAGTTCCACTTTAGCGGCAGAGACCCAAACTACTTTCTCAGTAAAACTCGATGCCAGTGCGACTGGAACCACCAGCGGTAAATTGTCATTTGGCAACAACGATAGCGATGAAAATCCTTTTGATTTTACGCTTCAAGGTACGGTAACTGACGTTACAGCGCCAGAAATTGAAGTTTTAGATGGGAAAAATAACATTACCGATGGCACAACCACAGCAATTGATTTCGGCATTACTAATGTTGGCACTGCGGTTACTAGAACCTTCACGGTGAGGAATATAGGTTCCGAAACTTTAAACCTCTTAGACCGCAATTTGCCCGATGGTTTCAGTTGGGGAGGAAACCTTCCTAGCAGTATTGCTCCTGGTGGTAGTGCTACGTTTGAAGTGCAACTGAATGCTACTAATGCTGGCACTTTCAATGGCACGCTACTATTTACTAACAATGACAAGGATGAAAGTCCGTTTGATTTTCCGATTGCAGGGATTGTTGAACCACCCCCAACGGTTAGCATCACCGCCACCGATGCAGAAGCAGCGGAAATTGGCGGGAATACCGGGAATTATCGCATTACGCGCACTGGTAATACGGGAAATGCTTTGACGGTAAATCTGGCAATTGATGACAGCAGTACTGTTACCAGTAATGCGGGTGGTGCTTTCGGTGTTGATTACAATTTCAGCGTTAGTGGTGGTGGCAGTATTTCCGGAACGGGTGCAAATCGAAGTTTAATTATTCCTGCTGGACAATCTTCGGTGGATGTGACTCTCTCGCCTGTAGATGACGAACATGCCGAGGCGGATGAGACGCTGAAATTGAATTTGGCATCTGGTAGTTACACGATTGATGCAACAAATAATAATGCGACGGTAACGATTGCTGCTAACGACACGCTGGTCATCAATACTAACGATTCTGTAGATAATTATGTCCGGCGAGAAGGGTCGTTGCGACAAGCAATGTTGAATGCGATCGCAAGTCCTGGTGCTGATACGATCGCTTTCGCTGGTGCAGGCGCATCCGGAACGATTAATCTGACAGCAGCACTGCCAGAAATTAGCGGTCCTAACGCTAATAACACCACGATTAATGGCGCGGGCGCAAACACCCTAACTGTGCGACGGGATACAGGGGGAGATTACCGGATTTTTACCGTCGGTAACGGCGTGAATGCTACTTTTTCTCAATTAAATATTGCCAATGGTCGTACAAACGATGGTGCTGGCATCCTCAACGATGGTGGCACAGTCACCATCACTAACAGCAACTTCTCCGGCAACATAGCAAATAATCAAGGTGGTGCCATCCTCAACCTTGGTGGCACAGTCAGCATCACTAATAGCAACCTCTCGGGCAACATGGCGGGAAACGTTGGTAGCGGCATCCTCAACGAAGGTGGCAGAGTCAGTGTTACTAACACCACTATTTCCACTAGCAACGCGCCAAACTTTTTCGGTAGCAGCATCACAAATTTCCGAGGGACATTCAGCATCGCTAACAGCGTTCTCTCTGGCAACCCAACCAGTCTTAACAGAGGCATTCATAATAATTTTGGCGCCACGTTAGATATTACCAACAGCACTATCTTTGGCAACCACGTGACATTCGATTCTGTCAACATCGATAGCGGCAAGGGTGCTGGCATCTTTAATTCCAACAACAGCAGCGTGAATATTAGTAACAGCACCATCTCCGGCAACAGTGCAACCGAAGGCGCTGGTGTCTTTAATTTAGCAGGTACGGTGAATGCCAAAAACACCATCATCGCTGGTAATACCGCCCCCAATCTCCCTGATTTGGGTGGCACCCTCACCTCACAAGGTTACAACCTGATTGGCAATCCCTCTACCGCTATCATCTCTGGGGATATTACTGGCAATATCCTCAATGTTGATGCCAAACTTGGCGCGTTGCAAGATAACGGTGGTACTACGCAGACAGTCGCACTACTTCCAGGCAGTCCGGCGATTAATGCAGGCGATCCTAACTTTGCGCCACCACCAGAAACAGATCAGCGGGGGACGGGATTTGCTCGCATCAGAGTTGGCAGGATTGATATCGGAGCATTTGAGTCTGACTTCTCTCCCATCGGCGACCCAACCTTAATGGGAATGTCATTTTTGCTGCCGTAGTCAAGTAATAACGCAGTTATAAACATTGCTACAGAACTTACCCACGACTATGCCAGAAACCCGGTTTCGACCGTCAATCTCTGGTTGCAAAACCAACGATTTTCCGGATCGCCCCTTGTTTCTTTGCGTCAGTCCTGTATATTAGCAATTAGCAATTAGCAATTAGCAACGCCAAAGTTTATAACTAGCAACTTGCGTTAACTTAAATATTGCCTAAGTCACTCAATAGCTAATCATGCAGTATCGACGCTTTGGACGCACAGAATTGCAAATGCCCATCTTCTCCTGCGGCGGTATGAGATATCAATTTAAATGGCAGGATGTCCCCCAATGGCAAATTCCACCCGACAATCAAAACAACCTGGAAGCAACTATCCGTCGCGCTATTGAAGTCGGCATCAATCATATCGAAACTGCACGCGGTTATGGCACTTCCGAGATGCAACTGGGACGAATTTTACCGAAGTTAGAGCGCGATCGCATCATCGTCCAAACTAAAATTGTCCCCTTTGCAGACCCCAAAGACTTTAAGCGCAATTTTGACCAATCTCTCGCTAATCTCAATCTCGATTACGTAGATTTGCTGAGTATTCATGGCATAAATACTACCAAAATTTTGGAAGATAGCATCCGGTGTCAGGAGATGGCGCAGCAGTGGCGCTCGCAAGGGAAAGTCCGTTTTATCGGCTTTTCTACCCACGCACCTACGGATGTAATCGTGCAGACAATGGCAACGAACCTGTTCGACTACGTAAACTTGCACTGGTATTACATTAACCAAAGCAATTGGGCGGCGATAGAAGCAGCAAGACGCCACGACATGGGGGTGTTTATTATCAGTCCTTCGGATAAAGGCGGAATGCTGTATAACCCGCCGCAAAAGTTGGTGGATCTGTGCTATCCTCTGAGTCCGATGGTGTTCAATGACTTATTTTGTTTGAGTCATCCCCAAGTGCATACTTTGAGTATAGGAGCGGCGCGACCGACGGATTTTGACGAACACCTGAAAACTTTGGCATTGTTAGACAAGGCAGATGAAATTTTACCGTCTATTTTGGCAAGGTTAGAGGCAGAAGCGATCCGCTGTTTGGGGGAAGATTGGGTAAAAACCTGGCAAGTCGGGTTACCTAGCTGGGATCGCACCCCCGGTAATATGAATATACCCACTATCTTATGGCTGAGAAATCTTGCTTTGGCCTACGATATGTACGACTATGCCAAAATGCGCTACAACCTGCTGGGTAATGGCAGTCACTGGTTCCCTGGTCAAAAGGCAGATCGAGTCAAAGAATTAAACTTGCGTCAGTGTCTTGCTAAAAGTCCCCACGCCGATCAGATACCCGCTGTTCTCGAACAAGCGCATCAAATGTTAGGCGGTGAATCAGTTAAACGTTTATCTCAAGAATGAATTTGAGATACCAAAACCCTGCAACAATGGAATACTGGCAACAAACTTACCAATTTCCCCAATCCAATCCAGTATGACTCTTACACGCCGAAGTTTTGTATATTTATTGGGAGCGAGTGTCGGTGCAGTCACTATCGGTGCTTGCAAAGCGTCTGGAGATAATTTAGGCGGGACTGATGTAGCGCAAAGCACAACTAATTATGTTGAACTACCCCCGTTACCCTACGCCTACGATGCTTTAGAACCCCACATTGATGCGCGGACGATGCAGTTCCACCATGACAAACATCATGCTGCATATGTTACCAATTTGAATGCCGCGATCGCCAAATATCCCCAACTCAAAACCCAAAGTCTAAAAGCGTTGCTAAAAGATATCAACACCGTACCGAAAGATATTCGCACCACGGTGCGAAACAATGGCGGCGGACACGATAACCACAGCATGTTTTGGAGTATTATGAAACCCAATGGAGGTGGGGAACCGACGGGTGCGATCGCATCTGCCATTCAACAATCTTTTGGCAGTTTTGACAACTTCAAGAAACAGTTTAACGCAGCAGGAACCAAGCGTTTCGGCAGCGGTTGGGTTTGGTTAGTTCGCACTAAAGATGGTAAGCTGCAAGTCACGAGTACCGCTAACCAAGATAGTCCCTTAATGGAAGGCAATTATCCCATTATGGGCAACGATGTTTGGGAACATGCCTATTATCTGAAGTACCAAAACCGCCGCGCCGAATATTTAGACGCCTGGTGGAATGTACTCAATTGGGATGAAATAAACAAGCGGTTTGCTCAAGCAAGCGCTTAATCAAGAAACCCGGTTTTTTCATAAAAACCGGGTTGATGATTTATTTTTCTTTGTAATAACCTTGATTTCCAGTAATTGGCTCAACAGTTTCATCCACTTTAGATTCTACATCACTCAAAAACTCTTTTGTACTTTCCGGAAGTGGTTCGTTTAAGTTGAGCTTTTCTACCACATTTTCCGTTGCTGCTTCAATTTTATCCTTGATAGTTTCCACCATTCGCTTACCCGCATAATTCGGTTCTACTTGGTAAGACTCTGCTTCAGGTGTTAAAGCTTTAGCAACCGCAATTTGATCGCAGCTAAAAAACAATGCAACCGCTAACATAAAACCTGCAATAATTCGCTTCATACCGCCACTCCATTGATTGACTTATATCATGTCCTCTTGCAACGGTTGTGTAACTGCTAATAGCTAATCGCTAATGGCTAAATAAAAAAGAAACAGTCAATAATTACCGAGCAGATCTGGAGGCAATTGACAAGCGAGCAATTAGCAAGCGAGCAATTAGCTATCCACACACTACCGATGCCTAAGGACATCATATTATAAGCAAATTACTGCATGGTAAAATTTTTCACATCGTCCCTAAGATTGATTCCAAATTCATCTCTTAGGGAGAAGAAAAATTTTCCGCCTAAAATCTAGGACAGATGGTTCTAAATTGGGAACCCGTAGCGGGTCGGTTTTTCTTAATACATTCTGCTTGCTCAATACGCCGGGTGGCATAGCGATCGTGCGGTCGTTCTCTTAAAGCCATTCTATAGTTTTGAATAGCCGTATCGTATTCGCCGTTATAGTAAGCTTCGTCAGCAATTCTGATATATCTTACATAGTTGGGATCGGTGGTTTGTAAACTTTGCAATCTTTCTGATAAAACTTCAAAGATTGCTTTATTAATATCAGGATCGTTTGGGCCATTGGGACTTTCATCGGCGGCGCGTTGATAATAAGATAAAGCCCCATCGTAATTGCCTCTGCTTCTAGCAGCAACAGCCATTCTCAACCAGCGTTGATAGGCTGTTTCTGCGAAAGCGGGATCCGCGGTACTGAGGCTGAATAATAGAGCGAGCGCAACTAGATTTTTCCTACTCATTATCAACCCGCCTTGCGTAAATACAGACAGTGACGCACGCTTTGACTCAGGGGAGTAGTAAATGCTTCAATTGATTCCAATTTACCACGAAGCTTCTCGATAACAGGTTGCAAATCTGCTGCTTCTTCATCTGTCCAATGACCTCGATAGAGGATAGCTAAACCGCCATCTTTTAGAAAAGGTAAGGCATATTCAGCACAAACTGAGGCCGAACCAACCGCTCTAATTAAAGCCAGATCGTAAGTTTTTCGATACTGGGATTGTTGGTTGATTTGTTCGGAACGACCGAGCAAAGTTGTAGCATTTGACAAGCCGATTTGATCCAAGAGAGTATCGATAAAAGCGATTTTTTTGCGGGTAGAATCGAGCAGGGTAACTTGCCAATGGGGGTGAGCGATCGCACAAGGCACCCCAGGAAAACCAGCACCCGTTCCAATATCGATAACTTGGGGATTGGTAATTGGTAATTGGTAATTGGTAATTGGTAATGTATTGCCCAGAAAGGGTGCAATTCCCCGCAAAGAATCCCAGAGATGTTTTTCCCAAAACTCAAAGGGTTCGGTAATGCGAGTTAAATTCAACTGGCGGTTCCCTGCTACAATCAATGAGTACAGTTGCTGGAACTGCCGCTGCTGTTTTTCATCGGGTTGCCAATTTAAAGTTTGCTGCCAAATATCGACCATTAAAGGCAGCATGGAATCGTTCTGAGTTGGTTGAGAATTCATTTCAAATAGCCGGAAGTGGCTGAGTTTGTTTAGCAGCTAGGGTAGCAGGATCGACGTACTCTAGTTCGCCGTGGTTTAATAACCAGCACCGATCGGCGATGCTGAGTAAATCCCCAGCATCGTGAGTCACTACAAATAAACTCCAGTGATTCTTGAGTTTCGCCAGTAAATTTACCAACTGACGCCGCATTGACCAGTCTAGCCCAGCCGTGGGTTCATCTAATAACAATAAGTGCGGCTGACGAATCAGTTGTACTGCTACACCCAAGCGTCGCTGTTGTCCCCCACTGAGTGAATGGGGTGAAGTTTGCAATGGCAGGTGTGCCAATCCCACTTCTGTTAAAGCTTCTTTGACTCGTTGGGAGCCTAATTCTGGATGTCCTAGCCGCAATTCTTCTAAAATAGTACCGCCGCAGAAATGCCTTTCGGGAAACTGAAACACCAACCCGCTTAGCTGTTGCAAGTGATCGGGAGTCAGTTCTTGATCGCGCCAGAACAGCTTACCGGATGTTTTTTCGCTCAATCCTGCCAGAATTTCCAGTAAAGTTGTTTTACCCGAACCACTAGGCCCGATTACAAGCCCCATCTGCTGGGGTGCTAATTCCAAGTTGATAGATTTTAAAATCGCTGTGGGGGTAGCTGGTGGATGATAAGTTAAGTCTCGGAGATAGAGCATTAAGACAAAAAAACGCATCTTACTGCAACCATTGTGGCAGACTTGTCGAGTTTGGGCATGAGGCAGGTGGGATCGAGGGGCAGGTGAGCACAGGTGCAGGTGAGCACAGGTACTCCAGGGGAATTTGAATGTATATTCTCCCCATCTCCCCATCTCCCCATCTCCCCATCTCCCCATCTCCCCATCTCCCCATCTCCCCTCATGGCGGAACTAGCTGCGATCAAAGGCGTCGAACAGCTAGCTAATTGTCCAAAGCTTTGGCATCATTCTCAATTGAGGCTATCAGGAACAAAGTTATGATCTCCCGCGTTCCTAGATCCAAACGGTTGGTGTCTGCTCTTGCAGGTGCTTTTGCCATTACGTTAGGCGCCTTTTCTCTGCCAACTTTGGCAGGCGATCCTTTTCGCGCCAATAGTCCCCGTCCGATTGGCGAAAAAACGCAACAGGCTTTTAATGCTATCTTCCTTGAAGGTAACTATCGCGAGGCCGCAGAAGGTCTGCTCCAACAAGCGGAAGTCATGGAGCCAAACGAACCTTTAGTTTATGCCATGCAGGCATCGATCGCTTATACGGATTGGCAAGCTAATAAAAAAAATACCGAAAAAAATACCGCTTTGTTGGAAACTGTCAAATCCTACGCGATTAAAACGGGGGAAACCGCTGAAAGACTCAAAACAACTGACTCGGTGCGGGGTAATCTTTATACCGCTGTCAGTCACGGTTTAGAGGCGGCTACTATCCTGGAGGAAGAGGGAAGCGTGCGGGGGGCGGCTAAAGCATTGGGCAAATTGCAGCAAGTGTATGGGTTTTTGGATGCGGCGGAAAAAGAAGCGCCGCAAGATCCAGAACTGAATTTAATTAAAGGGTGGATGGATTTGCTGATTGCGGTCAATTTACCATTTTCCGACCCGACAGGCGCGATCGCTCGCCTAGAGGTAGCCCGTCCCTCCTATCTTGCCGATCGAGGTATTGCCGTCGGTTACCGCGATCTGAAAAACTATGACGAGGCACTCAAACATGTCGATCGTGCCTTAGAAGCAGCGCCGAACAATCCAGAGTTACACTATCTAAAAGCCCAAATTCTAGTTAGACAGGCAGAGAAAAATAAGCTTCCAGACCAGCGCCATGCCGCTAAAGCTGCTTTCCAGGCAGCTTTGACCAAATCAAATCAACTCGCCAAGGGTTTAGTCGCCCAAATTTTCTTCGAGCATTGCAGAAATCAAAGACGCATCGACGATCGAGACCGCAATTGCGACGGGATGCGCGATCAAATTAGAGATGCTGCTTCTCGATGGGGGTCTGCCGCCAGCCAATTACCTGCTTTAGATTAGAGGGTGGATCGTTATGCAAGTACAGTTCCGCGAATTTAATCCGTTTGACCTCTGGATTTGGATCGAGTTCGATATGGTTCCCTCCAACGCAGAAAAACAGTACGTCGAGGAGGTGTTCGATTCCTGGTTTTACTTAGGCAAGTTGGGAGCATTCAACGCGGAAAATCTCCAGGTTCAGGATACAGGTTTAGATATCAGTTACATGGAGTACGACGAAGATGCAGCCGAAAATACCTTAATGGCGTTGATGCACAATATGAGCGATTTTGAGTATCAGGGGACTTGGGGGCGTTGCTGGTTTGACTTGGGAACCAGCGATGCGATCGCTATCGATATCCTGATCAACGCCCTCAAACAACTGAGCAAAGAATACGTCACAATTAAGCAAGTATTTGTTGGCGGTGAAAATGAGTCCTGGCCCGTTCAACAGCGACGCGAAGCGAAGATTTACGAGAATTAGCTTCTAAAAAATGGACAAATCTGGTAAAATACGCCTGCTTGCTTTGGGGCTAATTCGCTCAGGACTTAGGCAAAGAAACCGGGTTTCTATGAAAAGAGAGCTGCGCAGAAACTTTGGTGATAAGATCGTCGTGCGTAAGTCCTGTCGCTCAAGCAATCGCCTCTTCTGATCAGAAGGATACGACCCAATCTTGCAGCAAACGTTTGCTCGGGCATTGGGGGGCGGCGTTGATTTTGGCGAAACCAGTCACGCCGCTTTAGTGCGAGAATTTGAAGCGGAAATTCCAGCTGAATTAAGCAATATTCGCTATTTGGACTGTTGGGAAAATTTGTTTGTTTACAACGGTCAGCCTGGTGATGAAATTATTCAAGTTTACCACTGCGACTTTACCGACTCTAAATTTTATAAACCAGAACAATTATTTTATTTTACTGATGGGGAGGAGCAGCAAAAGGCGATGTGGGTAGAACTTAAACGCTTTACCTCTGGGGAATTAAAGCTAGTGCCAGAGGCATTTTTAGATTATGCCTTAAACTTGTCATAGCATAGAATAGCCAGTATTTTTCTCATGTACGGGCACGGCGCGATTATAAGTTATCTACTACATAGGAGATATTTTAGATGCCTTGCCCCTACTGACCCATGACTAACGTAAAGTTTGAGTGAAGCTTATACTAAAGCAAATTAAACGGTTTCTGAAACGAATGATCGGGCAAGTTAAACGATTTTTGGGCATTAAAGACCAATCTCCTTCTCGTCCAACTCAGCCTACTGTAAGTTGGGTACTTCCAGGAAAGTTAGCTGTAGGAGGGTTACCCCAAGCAGGTGACGCCGAACAACTGCTAAAAGGCAACGTCAAGGTTGTACTTTCCCTGTGTGCGGAATCAGAAGGAAGTTTGCCAGACGATATTACCGAGAATTTTCAATGTTTGCGTCTGGTGTTACCGGATCGGTATTATACAGCAAATCTAACCGCAGCGCAACTCGCACAAGCGGTGGATATTGTCCGCAAACATGTCGATAACGGCTTGCCCATATTCGTCCACTGCTTGGCAGGAGTTGAGCGATCGCCCACCGTTTGCATCGCCTACCTGTGTCGCTATCATAAACTCGAACTTTGGGAAGCGCTCAACTGGCTCAAACAAGTCCACCCCGGTTCGATGCCTTCCGCCTCTGAACTGCGCGCCATCCGCGAATATATCGATCCAGCATAGTTTCTATCACATTGAGGTCAAAAAGTCAAGGTATTAGATCGCACCCAGCCTGAAGTTATTTGAGCTAGTTTGAAGACCCAAGGATTGAGCCTGAGCGGGCGAAACTTTGGGTCTATTGCTTTCGATCGAGCTGGTGATGACGTTTCCGACTTTAGTTGGGAAAATTGCAGGTAAATATGGCAATTTTTGGATTGATATAGCAATAAATGGCACAAAATTAGCGAAATAGCTCGATATAAGCTTGTTATCTTCCCAAAGATAGACGGCACAACTGAAAGCAACAGATGGGTCCAGATAAAATTTCCAGGGTCAGTACCATGAAGACAAATTATTTAATAGCGGGAGTAGGCGCGAGTCTGTTGAAGACCGAGTTGTTGAGCTTGGGGGGTGCGCTGGCTCAAACCAGTATAAACAAAACGCTGCCAGCCCTTGGTAACGAGCAAGAAAGAATCGGGAAAAATTGCGTTCTACTTTGGCAAAATACTCAGATTCTGGAAAACATTGCCGCCAAAATAGGAATCCAAGTCAGCAATCATCCATTTGCAGCAGACAGCGATCTGCTTGAGGTGAAGCAGCAGCTGATCTGGCAAACTCGGTCTATATTGATCGGCATCGCCAAAAAGTTGGGAGTCCTGATACCGAGCTTACCAAATGCAGGTGGCAGCGACTTGGTGACGCAAAACCACCTGCTGCTGTTAGGAAACAAACTGATTTTTTGGGCGATCGCTTCATCATTGCGTATAAATATCCCAGTAGCGGAACCACTCCACGGCAGTATTATTGAGCAAGACTACCAGTTACTGTTAGCAAATCAAAAGATACTAGAAGCGATCGCCCGCCAACTCGGCGCAACAGCAGCCTTTAAGAAAAATTGATCCAAGTCTGTCGGGGGTTGGAGGTAGATCCGCTTTGGAACCTCTCCCCCTTACCCCCTCTCCTGCTAGGAGAGGGGGAAGAAGAAAAGACTATGGATATTTTGTTGGGTATTTGTATTGGTATTAGTTTGAGTGCCGCGTGTGGCTTTCGCATATTCGTGCCGCCTTTGGTGATGAGTATTGCGGCAATTTCGGGGCATTTAACCCTCGCACCGGGATTTGAATGGATGCGTAGTTATGAGGCGCTGACAGCGTTTGCGATCGCCACCTTAATTGAAGTTTTAGGCTACTACATTCCCTGGGTGGATCGCGTACTAGATTTTCTGGTTACACCAGTTGCCGTTTTATCTGGCACTGTAATGACAGCTTCCCTGTTATCTCATACCGCTCCTTTGGTGCAGTGGAGTGTAGCAGTCATTGCCGGTGGTGGTTCGGCGGGGATGATGAAAAGTCTGACAAATATCACCCGCTTGTTTTCTACTGGCACAACTGGAGGAATTGCCAATCCATTGCTAGCAACGATTGAATCTGTTGGTGCGGTTGTTTTGTCGGTATTGGGGATCTTTGTAGCGATATTTACTGTTGTTTTGCTATTTGTTTTACTGGGGTTTGCCATCGCCAGATTATCGCAAATTCGGGCAACAAAACAGCCGAGAACCTCTGCTTAACGCTATCAGCGATCGTAGCGCGATACGTCCCACCCGTGAATACGCAAAGAAACCGGGTTTCTAGGAGCGTAATGTGTAAGTCCTGAAGTTTAATCGCCATCGCGCAGCGTACCGTCAGGCGTATCGCGCTATCCTAGTTCGCTGAGGGCGATCGCCTGTACTAAACTTAGGTTAATCCTAGCTAAAAACTTATGAACGTAACAGCGATCGCATTGCCGCCTAAATTCAAATTAAACATCGACTTGACTGACGAACAGTTTTTCCAGTTATGTCAGAACAACCGCGATTTAAGATTTGAGCGCACGGCTAAAGCAGAATTAATCGTAATGGCACCTACAGGTAGCGACACCGGAAACTGTAACTTTGATGTCGCCGTCGAGCTGGGAATCTGGAACAAACAAACTAAACTAGGCAAAGGTTTTGACTCTTCCAGCGGCTTTAAACTGCCCAATGGAGCGGAGCGTTCCCCTGATGTATCTTGGATTAAGCAAGAGCGATGGGATGCTTTAACCCCGGAAGAACAAAAGAAATTTGCTCCCATTTGCCCTGATTTTGTAGTCGAGATCCGCTCTGCTAGCGATAGTTTAAAAGACTTACAGGAAAAAATGCAAGAATACATCGACAACGGTGCTAGATTGGGTTGGTTACTTGACCGAAAAAATCAGCGAGTGGAAATTTATCGCCCCCATGGAGATGTCGAAATTTTAGAAAATCCCGAAACGCTTTCAGGTGAAGATGTGTTGCCTGGATTTATCTTAGATTTAAAGCCAATTTTGTAGCCCCTTTCAGGGGAGTTGCTAGTTAATTGTGACATTGGTAATAGGTAATTGGTAATTGGTAATTGGATTCATTGGTAGTAGGGGCCGCTTTAACGAGAAAAGAAACCGGGTTTCGACCTAGACTCTTTCCTGGCTCAACAATTTTGCACACAAACCCGGTTTCTTTGATCGGAAACCGGGTTTCGACCACGATCTCTTTCCTGGCTCAACAATTTTGCACACAAACCCGGTTTCTGTTGGTAAAACCCGCCCCTACTCTTGACTATTACCCATTACCCATTACCTATTACCAGCGCGCAAACCGCTATATATCTAGGTGGTGCGATACTTCAAGTTTGCTGTTTGTGATTTTCCAGGTGATCTGTGAGACAGATATTGAGGGTCAAATATGATACCCTCAGTACAGCTTTGAATTACGCGCTCGCCTTGACACAAAGGACTATTGAGGTTACTGCTACCTCTGCTTGGCGCTGCCTAAGGTGAAGTTACCTTTCGACATCACAAGGTGTGATGAATCAAGCTTTCTGTCTGGCATCATATGCTTAAAGAGAGAAGAAATATATGTATCGATTTCAAGTAAGTGCAAACACGCAACCGGGAGAATGCATCGCCCTCGTCGGTTCGACTCCCCAATTGGGACTGTGGGACGTGAGCAAATGCATACATCTACGCACGAGTGGCGATCGCTACCCTTTATGGTGGGTAGACATCGAAATCGAGGTCGATCCGCCTTCGCCGCCATCCGACCGCCCAAGAATCGAATATAAGTATGTACTACTTGGTATTGATGGCAGCGTGCATTGGGAATCTTTGGGACGAAACCGTTGGGTAACCATCGAATCTGACAATATTATTGTGGAGGATGGTTGGTTCGGTCACGTGCAGCCTTGGCCTTACGGATACCTCAAAGAGGCTATTACCAAAACGCCTGTAAGTAAAGAATCTCAGGGTCTGAAAATCGCAGTCATCGGCAGTTCCGTAGCGTTGGGGTGCAGCGCCTGGTTGTTAAAAGGCTGGGCAAACCGTCTGGAGCAAGCATTGCATGAAAAATACGGGCATCAACTGGTAAATCTGTCGGCATTGGGTGCGAATGTCAGCACGACAATTGACAGGTTTCCCCGAGTTGTGGCGCCAGAACAACCGGATGTTGTGATTATTGCCCTTTCTCTGGGAAACGAGGGGCTAGCTTATTGTCCCCCTCACGAGCGAAAGGCGGTGCAGCGGCGTTTTGAAAGGGGATTGCAGCAACTGATAAAAATGACCAAGGAATTGGGAGCGATGCCGATTTTGGGCGGGGTATATCCCCACGGGGATTACTCCCAAGAACATCACCAGCTGCTGTGGGATACCCACAACCGAATGCTAAGCTGGGGCGTGCCGGTACTGGATTGGCTTGCTGCCTTGGATAATGGGGAGGGACGTTGGAAACCAGGTATATCCTTCGACCAAGGTCACCCCAACACGGCAGGACATCGCCTCATGTATGCCGCAATCGATCTGGGTCTGTTCGAGATCGACAAAAATGAGTTGGCGAAAGAAAAACAACTTTCCCCGCAGAAGCAGGAAGTACCCATCTACCGAGACGACTGGGGTTTCCATGTCTTTGCCTGTCCGGATGAGAAGAGTTTGCGTATCATCAATACATCAAAATCTAAATACACTATCAGCCCTTCCTGGGAGGAATTGCAAACAGCGCTGCAAAGCCAAGCAAAATTGATGCCCGGTGTGTATATTGCCAAGAATGCCGAGATGGGGACGCTCCCCTTCTTTTCCGTCCAAGAAGATGGAACGATCGAAACTACGGTGGATATCCCCCCTGCTACCGACTTGGAATATAGCGCCGCTTTCAATTTTTTGTCGGCGAAAGACTCGGAAAGTTTATACTACGACGGGCATCTAGCGCTGCTGAAAGAAAGCGAACGCACTCTTTGCGTCATCAACGAATCAGACCACGAATATAACATCCATCCCATGTGGAAGGAGGTTCGCAGCGCCCTCAAAGGAATGCCCTCTGGTGTATATGATGACCCGCTTTATCCCGACGAGCCATTTCGCACCATGATGATTGGCAAAAACGGGTTGGAAAGTCGAGTCAAAGTGCCGCCCAAGTCCTCGGTGCTGTTCCAATACAAATGTAAATTATCAGACATTAGCCGAGTGGCGATTATTCCCCTGGGCGATCGCTGTGCCGCTCGTATGCTTCTATATAAAATGCAGTACGATGGGCCAGCTTTTCCGTTTGACTTGACGCGAACCACCAATCTCGGCGATATCGCAGATATCATTGCGACTGGTTTTGATGACATGTGGAATCCCGCTTACTTGCATTACAATTATGACGCCGGAAGGATATATCACAGTAAGTGGACGGGGTTGTCCTTTGCCCATGAAGTAGAGGAAACAGACGACCCCATCAACAATATGTATCCCGTTTATGAACGAATGCGCGCCCGTTATACAGCACGTTCGGAACGGTTCTGGTACACGTTAAAAAATTGCGATAAGGCACTTTTCATTCGCACGGGACTTACTAACCGTGGGTATGTGATCGATTTGATGAGCAAACTTGAATCAAAATGCCAGGGGAAACCATTCCGCGTCCTGCTGATTTCGCCGCAACCTTCCAACGAGTTCTCAAATATTCCCAATGTGCTGCATTATAATTTGGAGTTCAATCCCGACCGGATGTACGAGGATTTGGGATATTGGATGCACTGTACAGATGTGATGCACGGAATTCTGGAATACCTTGGGGTGTCTAGTAAAAACCTGTTTTGGTGTCCGCCCAATCCACCCAAGGATGAAGCTAAAAAGTAAGAGATTGTGGCGATCGCTCCGTGCTATTAGCTGATAATGGTTGTGGAGCGATCGCGCCCCCTACGGAAATCGTCGCGTTCGGAATATAACAGGACGAGGATTCATGAGTCGATACAGCATGATTGTTCAATGGTCTGATGAAGATCGGCTTTTCCTAGTCACGATTCCAGAATTTAGCGATCGCGTTGTTATGCCTTGCACTCATGGCAAAACTCGTGAAGAAGTGATTGAAATGTACTTGGAAGCTTGGGAAGCAGAAGGCGAATCTATCCCTGAACCCTGTACACTTCAAATTGCCCGATCGTAATTCTAAAACCCACACCCTGGCAAACTCTATTACCCTCCTTTTAGCTATACTGAGTATTGTCACCAGACTTATAGAAGTCAAATGTCCTTAGAGTATCCTAGTTCATGGCGCTTTGAACCATCGAAAGATGTAATTGTTCCCGATTCCGCAATCGATGAATTTTTTAATATCATAGTAAAAATTGGGGCAAAGGGCGATCGTCGTTGGTGTTTAGAGCATTTCAAATGTTTTTTTGCTAGCGCGGCAGGAGAAAAAAGCTATGAGAGTTCTTCAGAAAGTTGGGCAGAGACAGACTTGAGGGGATATATGCTAATCTTAGCTACTAATCCACCTCTTTTTCTAGAGGCATTCTATGACGCATGTGAGTATCTTCAAAATAATCATACTCAGTACCATGTTCCTGGAGTGCAAATAATCAATAATATTTGTATTAGTAACAACATCAAATATAAAATTGATCCTCCAAATCTCATAGACTTAAGTGAAGGTAAGGCTTCTGTATCAGGCGTCCCCAGACCAATTAAAAACCTTATATTTGCTGCTGATGGCCCTAAACCCGATTTGGTTTTGTCTGATGCACTAGATAACACAATAGAAATTGTTGAAAATGCTGAATACTGCCTGGTGTATGATTTACCTATTCCACAAACAGGTTTATTGTGGACACATTTAGTGGAATGGTGGGCAAAGAAACATAATTTACCATTCCCTGAAAAGAGTACTGAACATAACTTATTCTTTAGGCTTGAAGAATCACTCTCTCCTAACTCTCCACCAGAAATTTTATTATTTGAAACTTATTTTAAGCATTTCCACAGAAAGTTAGGAGAGTGTTTACCAGCTTTAGTCCCTCAAGTATATCTACACTACGATCCAAAGCCTTTGAAGCAGTTAAAAGAAAGGAAGCCTCTGCCAAGACAAAGAATGAATTTTATAATACTATTCTCAAATAGTGAGCGAGTTGTGATTGAAGTAGATGGAAAGCATCATTATGCAGACGGTGATAAAGCGAGTCCTCAAAAATATTCAGAGATGGTTGCTGAGGATAGAAAGTTAAGGTTACAAGGATACGAAGTCTATCGCTTTGGTGGGTATGAGTTGAGGGAACCCAATGGTCAAGAATTGATTGCAAGTTTTTTTGAACAACTTTTTAAGAAGCATGGAGTGATGTAGTCGAACAAGTCTAGGATCTCAGGAAAGCTTATGGCTCAAAATATTCCTTCCTTGAAACCATAGAAGAGTTCGCTTAGCGTGCCGAGTTCATTACCTAATCGAGCATAAAATCTATGGTTTTGGGTGATAAATTGTCGCCCAAATGCTAAGCGCATCCGCCTCACTTCGCAAACGCGCCTACTAAAATACCAATCAGTTCAGAAAAAAGTGTTTTTGTGTTAAAATGATAACCAATATGTGAAAATTAGCATTATGAGCAAAACTTTAGCAATTCAACTACCGGACGAATTACAGGAACAGTTGTTGCAACGAGCCAACAAACTGAATATGTCCTTAGAAAGTTTAGTATTGCAGTCTCTAACTCAATTAGTCAGTTCGCCTGCTCCAGATGAATTCGATCCAATTTCACCCTTGTTGGGCACATTAACCGCAAAAGTTGATGACATTGGTGAAAACCACGAGCGCTATATCGGTAGTGCTTTACAACAGGAAATCGCAAGTGCCGAATAAAGTATTTATAGATACCTCTGGATGGGCTGAGCTATTTATAGCAACAGAATCCTATCATCAACAAGCAAAAGAATGGTTTACCAAAACACGAAAACAAAATATAGAACTCGTCACAAGTAACTATGTTGTTGCTGAATTAGTGGCGTTGCTCAACAGTCCTTTGCGCGTTCCTCGTTATCAACTATTTCAATATGTAGATGCTGTTAAAACTGCCTCTTATGTGGATATCATTTACATAGATACAGCCATAGAAACTGCCGCTTGGTCTTTACTTAAAAGTAGATCGGATAAAACCTGGTCTTTAGTGGATGCTACTTCTTTTATAATCATGCAGCAACTTGGTTTACAAGAAGCGCTTACGACAGATCATCATTTTGAACAAGCAGGATTTGTTCGTTTATTGAAATAAAATGGCTCTGTTTAGCTCCCTATGAGGCTAAAACCGTCACAATGGTATTCTTTTATTAACCAGATTGGTTAAGTAACGTGAATCTACCACTGATCGATCGCGCCAAACAAAACAAAGACAAAATCGCAATTGTCGCCACTGAAGGAGCCTTTACATATCATAATTTGCTCCAAACTTCTGCTCAAATTGCTACCAAGCTTCTGGATAATGTAGAAGATTTACAAGAGCAGCGAGTTGCCTTTCTCATTCCTTCAGGATTTCAGTACGTAGCCACGCAATGGGGGATTTGGCGTGCGGGTGGGATAGCTGTACCTTTGTGCGTCTCCCATCCAAAACCTGAGTTAGATTATGTTATTGCAGACTCAGGTGCATCAATTGTTATTGCTCATCCGGATTTTGAGGTTGTATTGCGTCCCATCGCTCAAGAACGAAATTTGCGATTTATTCTCACTTCAGAAACGCTGCCTGAAGCAGTTGGTTTGTTACCTGAAATTGATATTACCAGACGAGCATTAATCCTTTATACTAGCGGCACAACTGGTAAATCCAAAGGTGTAGTTACGACGCATCAAAATATTCAGGCGCAAGTGACTAGCTTGATTTCTGCTTGGGGGTGGACAGCGAGCGATCGCATTTTGCACGTCCTACCCCTGCACCACATTCACGGTATTATTAACGTGCTAACTTGCGCGCTGTGGTCGGGTGCCCAGTGCCATATGCTCGCCAAATTTGATGCTCAAAAAGTTTGGGATCGAATTAGCGATGGTGACTTAACTTTATTTATGGCTGTCCCGACGATTTATGTCAAGCTAATTGCTGCTTGGGAAAATGCAGATAGCGATCGCCAAAAAAGCATGTCCGATGGTTGTGCCAAAATGCGCCTAATCGTTTCAGGTTCGGCAGCTTTACCCGTCCAAGTATTGGAAAAATGGAGAAATATTAGCGGACATTTTCTACTGGAACGCTATGGCATGACCGAGATTGGCATGGCTTTATCTAATCCTTTACAAGGTGAAAGATTGGCGGGATATGTGGGCAAACCTTTACCTCAAGTGCAAGTTAGATTGGTCGATGAAAGCGGAGATTTAGTCGTTCCGGGAACACCGGGAGAAATCCAAGTCAAAGGACCAGGAGTTTTTCTAGAATATTGGCAAAAATCGGAAGCAACTGCCAAAGCATTTCGCGATGGTTGGTTTTGCACTGGCGATTTTGCAGTCGTGGAAAATGATAATTACCGCATCCTGGGTCGAATTAGTGCAGATATCATCAAAACTGGCGGTTATAAAGTTTCTGCTTTGGAAATTGAGGAAGTGCTGCGGACTCATTCACAGATTCAAGACTGTGCAGTTGTTGGGGTTGCCGATCCAGAATGGGGTGAGAGGGTTTGTGCAGCTTTGGTATTGAAAACAGCAAGTAATTTAACTTTAGAAACTCTCAGGAGTTGGGCAAAAGAGCGATTGGCTGTATATAAGGTTCCCACCCAAATTCTTGCTGTTGAAGAACTACCTCGCAACGCTATGGGTAAAGTGACTAAACCTAGCGTGGCTCAGCTTTTTTGCTCATCTTCATCTTAATTATTCCCAGGACTTACGCAACGACAGTAAATATGGTAGATGGTGCGTTACGCTATCGCTAACGCACCCTACATATAGATTCCGTCACGCAATTTGTCGGGACACGGGATTATCAATATTTCGCGTTTAATAACTAATTTTGCTGATGCCGTGTCCCTACTTTTTATAACGCCCCGACTGCGACTTTCAATAACCCCTTAAACAAGTGCAACCCATCGGTTCCTCCCAACATGGGATCGGATGCTCGCTCTGGGTGGGGCATCATTCCCAGCACATTTCCTGGTTTATTGCAAATACCTGCAATATTATTTAACGATCCGTTGGGATTTTCGCCTTCATAGCGGAACAGAACTTGACCGTTGTCTTCCAACTCTGCCAAGGTATCGGCATCGGCATAGTAGCGACCTTCGCCGTGGGCGATGGGAAGGGTGATAATTTCACCTTGTTGATACGCTTGCGTCCAAGGTAAGTTTGTGCGCTCGACTTTGAGGGGGACGCGATCGCAGATAAAATGCAAAGCTCGATTTCGCGTCAACGCCCCTGGTAATAGTCCCGCTTCCGTCAAAACTTGGAAACCGTTACAAATACCTAACACCAACTTCCCTTGTTTTGCGTGTTCCACGGTAGCTTTCATCACTGGGGAGAAACGAGCGATCGCGCCGCACCGCAGATAATCCCCGTAACTGAAACCGCCTGGAATTACGACTACATCTAAATCCGAAATATCCGTTTCCTCGTGCCAAACCATCCGCGTTGGCTGGTTTAATAAATCGCGGGTGACATAGGCGACATCGCGATCGCAATTGGAACCCGGAAAAACCACAACCCCAAATTTCATGCTTTCACTCCCGCAGACAGCGGCGTTAACTCAAATCGATAATTTTCAATCACTGGATTTGCCAGCATTTGGTCGCAGATGCTGTCTAACTGTTGCTTTGCGGTTGCTTCGTCAGCGGCGCTCAGCTTTAGTTCGATATACTTGCCAATTCGCACCTGTTCTACGTTGTCATATCCTAAGTGTTGCAAACCAGACTGCACCGCCGTACCAGCCGGGTCTAAAACCGAAGGGCGCAGAGTAACATAAATTCGAGCCTGATATTCGATCACGATTGTTTCCCAGTCGATAGTACTGTATAGCTCACAGCGTTATTATTTTAGTGCCCTAAAACCAATTGTTGCGTGCTTGACTAAGATAGCGTACAAAAGTGGGTCAGCACCCCGCTCTAAAGAGGCGGGGCATCATGCCTCAAATCTTTAGGTAAGGGAAGGTGCTGACAAGTCATAGTCCCGGCAACGGGGAAACGAAGTTATCGGTAAGCGTTAAAGTTCCTACCAAGGAATGCTTCCGCCAGGCAAGCAAGCTCATAGAACCTAATAGTTAAACAGTTTTACTCGGGGTAAGACAGTGCTATTGGGACAGTTACCGACCGATAACCTTGACGAAAGCGTTGCGGAACGCGCTAGCGTTCGGCTAACTTCACCCCAGCAATGGGAGTTTTGGGGACAACCATATCCCCACCAGGAGGGGCAACCATACCCCTCCCACCCGAAAGTATAGGCATTTAAAAATGCCGTGTCACGTTTCCTCCACCACTTAAAAGATGGTGGTTTCCACGTTAGAGTGAAGTTTTAGATGACAGTACAACGCACTCGCAGTCAAAAACGAATTTTAAACCTGCTCCAACTGCTGAATCGAGAGCTTTCGGCGCAGGATATATACATGGAACTACGTAGCCAGAACCAAGGCATGGGGCTAGCTACAGTTTACCGTGCCTTAGAAGCTTTAAAAAAAGAGGGTGCGCTTCAGGCGAGGATGTTGCCTAACGGGGAGTCTCTGTATAGTTCGGTACAACAGGACAAACACCACCTAACTTGCTTGCAATGCGGACTATCGATTCCGATTGAGGAATGCCCCGTTCACCAGCTAGAAACCCAGCTCAACAAGTCGCACCAGTTCAAGATTTATTATCACACCCTGGAGTTTTTTGGATTGTGCGAAGGCTGTCAGCAAGTCCCTGCTACTGCTGGCGATGGTGCAGGCTAGATCGAATCCAAAGAAACCCGGTTTTTCTAAAAAACCGGGTTTCTTTCAAAGGTTTAACGAGAATTATTATTACCAACCTCGCCTACAATCGATCGCATTCCTTCCAAGGTAGCAGGAATACTGCGCGGGTCCATAAACATTACCTTGCTGCTGTCGCTGCTGCCAATTTTCATCCCCATTTCCAGGTAATTTTGGGCTAGTAAAAACTGGAGGGCTTCGCGGGCGTTAGGATCGGTTTGCAGTATCTTAGCGACAATTTGTAGCGCCTCAGCGGTTGCTTGAGCTTTGAGGACTTGCTGTTGACGTTCTGCTTGGGCTTTAAGGATAATCGCCTTTTGTTGGGCTTCTGCCTCCAAAATAGCGGCTTTTTGACGCGCTTCTGCGTCCAGCACTTGCGCTTCGGCTTTGCCTCTGGCACTATTAATCGCAGACTCGCGATCGCCTTCGGAAGTCAGAATTGCCGCCCGCTTGCGACGTTCCGCAGACATTTGCAATTCCATCGATTCTTGCACTGCTTTGGAGGGGATAATATCTCGCAGTTCTACCCGCGTTACTTTGACGCCCCAAGGATCGGTTGCTTCATCTAATTCTCGCAGCAGAATTTCGTTAATTTGACTGCGGGCGGTAAAGGTTTCATCTAATTCTAATTTGCCCATTTCGGCGCGAATTTGAGTCAGCACTAAATTCACCATTGCGGCTTGGAGATTTTCTACTTTGTAGTAGGCTTTCTCTAAGTCTAAAATCCGCCAGTAAACGACTGCATCAGCGGTGATGGAAACGTTATCGCGGGTAATACAAGATTGGGGCGGAATATCTAAGACTCTTTCCCGGATGGTTTGTTGGTAAGCTACTCTTTCTAAGACGGGAATAATGTAATTCAGTCCTGGTTTGAGTTTTTTACCGTTGTATTTACCCAGCATTTCGACTAAGGCTTCGTTTCCCTGATTGATAATTTTGACGCCGGAAACAGCCGTGCTGCCAAGCATCAGCGCTAATATTAAACCAAATAAGTCCATTTTGAACCTCTTTTTGAATTTGCTAATTGCTAATTGCTAATTGCTAATTTTTATGTTCGATTAGCGATTAGCAATTAGCCATTACCTAAGAATGCAATAGGTGTTCTGGCATGACGAGCAGCGTGGTTCCTTGCCGTCCGATGACGTAAACTTTTTGGTTGGGAGCGATCGCGCATTTTTCATCCCCGCATCTCGCCCTCCAGGAGTTACCTTCGTACAGCACTCGCCCCGTTTGACCGGGTAGAATTTCAGTTAATGTCTGTGCTTCGGTGGCATCTTCAATCGCCGTGACCTTCCGCTTTGGCATCAGACGATGGGCGAGGTAGACACTAGCAACGGAAAATACCATCCACAACCCAACTTGTAAAGCCAGGAATGTGGGAAACAGCTTTGCGACCAATGCGACGAGGAAAGCACTTATACCCATCGCGAAGGCGGTAAAAGCCGTTGGTACAAATGCTTCTACCAAACACAGTAGCGTTCCTGCCACTAACCAAGCGATCGCCGGATTTAATACCATAATGAATATCCCCAGCCTTGGATTGATAGGCTTAGTACGTCTAGCCAGATACAATAAACGGACATCCTACCTATTGGATTACTACAACAGCCAATCGATAAATTTCCCCTGACATGACTGTAATTTTTTCATTCACCAAGAAATGTCACAAGGATGCCCACACTGTACCGCGCTTGTCAGTGTATCGAGGAGTTGCGCCCAACTAATAAATTGAGCGATAGGGAATCGGAGTTTCTTGGTATATAATCATTATAGTGAGTTTTTATAGGTTATGGAGCAAGTAATGACGCTAGTTATAAGAATCGATGTATCTCAAGACCAACAGAAATTGTTGGCGGATACATCAGAAGCTTTTGCGTCAGCTTGTAATTGGATTAATCAAACAGTTAACCCAAACATAACCAATAGAAACTCCATCCAAGCAGTTTGTTACCACGAAGCTAAGGAGAAATTCGGGTTAACCGCTAACCACGTTGTTAGGGCTTGCGCCAGGGTTGGTGCAAATAGGCTAGTAGCCAAACAAAAAGGGAAAAAAGTCAAAGGGTTTAGACCCACCAGCTTTGATTGCGATGCTAGGACATTCCGGTTTATCGAAAAAACTTGGAGCGTTAGCGTCAGTACAACAAGCAAGCGGGTAACTGCTCGCTTGGTAGCCAGTAACTATCATCGTGGTAAATTAACCGGGCAAAACCCAACCTCTGCTCAAGTTTGCTTACACAAAGATGGTAATTGGTACGTCCATATTCAACTAAAATATGAACCACCACAACCTAAAAAGGCTGACAAGGTAATTGGTGTAGATTTGCGAAGAAGAGATATTGCCGTTACCAGTAAGGGTAAATCGGGGTCAGGCAAGCATATCCAAGAAGTTAGGGATAGATACAGTCGGGCAAGAACTTATTTGCAAAAGAAAGCTTTCCAAGGCACAAGGTCAACACGGCGCAGATGTCGTCAAATCTGGCAACGGTTATCGGGAAGAGAAAGAAGGTATCAAGCATGGCTCAATCATAATATTAGCAAGGCAATCATTTTAGAGGCTAAAGAATCCCAATCCTTTGTAGCCATTGAAGATTTAACGGGAATTAGGGAACACACTAATTCAAAGCCAAGAAACAAAAGTGATTGGAGTTGGTCTAACTCTTGGGCTTTCTACCAGTTAAGGCTGTTTGTTGAGTACAAAGGTATCAAAGAGGGTGTGAAAGTAATAACAGTTCCCCCTGCTTATACAAGTCAAAGCTGCGATTGTTGCTGGCATATTGGAGTCAGAACTGAAAAAGGGTTTAAATGTAGCAACTATTTTTGTGGATGGATTGGGGATGCAGACGAGAATGGTTCTAAAATGATTGCCTTATTGGGGTTGAGTGTAAACCAACCTGGAGGTTCAAGGCTGTTGTCTTGCGACATTAGCTTTAGGGCTGCTGAAAGCCTACACGCTCACCGCGCAGTGAGTGTGTAGGTAGTTTACGCTTCGATATAAGATTTATCTTATAATTTTTTAAACTTATGACCAGTTCCGAAACGCCAATTTATCGCTATCTTTGGGCAGCCGATCGAGCCGTAGGTCAAATTTCAGCGGGACGGCTAATTCAAGGCAGATACGAGGTTGTCAGCCCCCAAATTTGGCGGGATACTCAACCGGAACAGCCACCTTACATTCTTGAAGAGTTACCAGACGAGATTATCCCCTACCTGCGTCTTTTCCCCCAACGCCTGCACGTTCCAGAGGTACATGGTTGGGCAGTTTTGGGCAAGGAACCAGAAACTGCTTTGGTGCCATTGTTGGAAAACGTGCCGATCGATGTTGATGGCGACCTTTATCCTTCTATTGTAGAGGCGTGGACTGGGGCATCGGCGACGCGGCAGGTTTATTGGTTGTGGCAAATTCTCCAATTGTGGACGCCTTTATCAGAACAAGGTGTAGCGTCGAGTCTACTCTTGGCCGATAATATCCGGGTTCAAGGTTGGCGGGTATGGCTGCGGGAACTTTACGGCGATGGAGTGGGAGAGGAAATCACCAGCGAACAGCTAACGTTTCTCACCCCGACTCTCAAAGATCTGGGCAGTTGTTGGATGCAGTTGAGCCAAGCTGCCGCAGCACCTGTGGCGGCGCAATTGCAAGCAATTGCCCTACAGATGACTAACGACGAGGTAGAGTTGGAAGCGATCGCTACTCAACTCAATCACCTATTGCTGTTGCAATCGGCGCAACTTCCCCTCCGCATCCACGTAGCGGGCGCAACTGATACGGGGCCTCAACGCGCTACCAATGAAGATGCTTGCTATCCTACCGCATCGGATCTGCAAGAGGCTACAACACAACCAAATGACTTGCTGATTCCCCACTTAACGCTAGTTTGCGATGGAATTGGGGGTCATGAAGGCGGCGAGGTAGCCAGTTCCCTGGCACTCCAGACGATCAAACTGCAACTGATCGCGCTGCTGTTGGAAATTGCCGAACAAACTGAAATTGTCCCACCCAAATTAATCGCCGATCAATTAGCTGCGATCGTGCGAATAGCCAACAATTTAATTTCCAACCAAAACGACGCCCAAGGGCGAGAGTCTAGGGCAAGAATGGGTACAACTTTGGTGATGGGACTCCAGTTACCGCAAAAAATTCGCTTTGCTAATGGGGAAGAACTCCGAAATGCCCACGAATTGTATATCGTCAGCGTAGGAGATAGCCGCGCCTATTGGATTACCGCCGATTATTGTCAGCAGCTAACCATCGATGATGATGTAGCCACGCGGGAAGTTCGTCTAGGGCGCAGTATATACCGGGAAGCACTGACTCGCACTGATGGCGGGGCATTAACCCAAGCGCTGGGGACGCGGGATGCTCAACAACTGCATCCTGCGATCAGGCGATTTATTCTAGAAGAAGACGGTCTGCTGCTGCTGTGTTCTGATGGGTTAAGCGATCGCTCTCTAGTCGAGCAATCTTGGAAAGATTACGCCAAGCCGGTACTTAAAGGCAAGTTATCTTTAGATGCAGCAGTTCAATCTTGGATTAACCGGGCTAACGAACAGAACGGTCACGATAACACTTCGGTGGTACTCTCCTGCTACTTCGTCTCGGAGGAACCTCCAGCACTATTCGATCCCAAGCAGGTAGAAACAACGATTCAATCTCCCAACACCCGCTTGCAGTCAGAACTCACGGCGGCATCCAGAGCGCTGTTGTACGATGAATCCGTAGCGATGCAAAAACAAGAACCCACGGCATCTCCAGGGCGACGCAACTTGCTAACTCTACTGGGAGTATTGGCTTTTCTTGTCATCGTCGGTGTGGGTGGCTATGCACTTTGGCTGACGTCCAAACCTCAAAATTCCCCACAACTCCAACAAGCTGCACCCTCTGCCCCTCAGTGAAAAGGGGCTCCAGGGGCACGAGGGGCACGAGGGGAATTTGAATGTACATTCTCCCCATCTCCCCATCTCCCCATCTCCCCATCTCCCCATCTCCCCATCTCCCCATCTCCCCATCTCCCCATCTCCCCATCTCCCCATCTCCCCATCTCCCCATCTCCCCATCTCCCCTGCTCCCCTGCTCAATCATGAATTTTGGGGTCGCTTCTGTGCAAAGATAAAAAGATTGTCAGAAGCTTCGAGCGAAGCTTTTGCAGAGAGTAACTAAAGTTACTCGCGTCGTATTCCTCCCTGGCTTAAAAGCGCAGGATTTCCACAGTTACTGAGATATTTATGAAGGTAGGCGATCGCGTCCGCGTTGTACAGTCTGTGATTGTGTACACTCATCCCGAACACCGCAATAAACCCTTGGATGTCAAGGGGATGGAAGGAGAAGTGATCGAGATTATGAAGGAGTGGCAAGGTAGACCTGTAAGCGCCAACCTTCCTTTCATAGTCAAGTTTGACAAGAAATTCAAAGCCCACTTTCGCGAGGGAGAACTTGAATTGTTAAACTAGCGGCGATTTCGGACAAACAAACCAAATATATTGAGTTCGCGCCGCATCTTTTGCAATTCTTGTCGATGCAGCGCTGCTGTCGCATAATACCACTCGCAGTAGCGCTGCAATTCTTGGCGATGCTGCACTTCTCGGTAAAATTCGCTGCTTACCTGCTGGGTAGCAAAAATTTTATCACCAGGCGGTGGCGGCGTTGGTATAATATTTCGCAATTCGTTGGACATTATATGTTTTTTGTCAAGATCTAACCTGGCCTTTTATAGGCTAGCGTGCTTTCCCATCCAAAATCTAAAATCTACAATAGACCTCTGGCAAAAATACCTGGGGCGGGCTTTCCGGCCCACCCCACAAAACAAAACAACTCTTGTGGGGTGGGCGTCCCGCCTGCCCACAAGTTGATGGAAAACGGACTTTTGCCAGCAGTCTAATCTAAAATTTCTCACAGCCAGCCCTTAAGGCGATAAATTGCTATGCCAACGTACTCTTTGATGGCGCTGGTGGTGTTGTCTAAATTCTCGATATCGGGCAAGAGATTGAAGATAATTGCTTGCCAGCTATCTAATGGCTTAAAATCCTTTTCGGTGACCAAAAAGTCCGTCGGTGCAGCGATCGCATCAATCCCTTGCCGCTTGAAAATTAGCAGCGACCGCGGCATGTGCATCGCCGATGTTATCAATAATACGCGCCGTTGCATCTTTTTATCATCGAGGATTTTTCCCACGTTGACTGCATTTTGGTAGGTATTGAGCGAAGTTGGCTCTTCCAAAATAGCCGATTGCGGAACCCCCATTGCTAAGGCAATTGCCGCCATATCTTTAGACTCGGACTCGTTATTGTCCTTCCAATCAATTCGCCCACCGCTGAGAACGAGCCAAGGCGCTTTGCCCTGCCGGTATAACTGGGCACCGTGGAGGATGCGATCGCCTCTATCTGATACATCTACCCAAGGACGCGGCGGCAGTTTGGGCTTAATCCCGCCGCCCAAAACGACGATAGCCGCAACTTGGGGCAATTCCCCCCTGGGGATGTGCTGCCATTCTAGACTTCGCACTAAATAGCGAGACACAGCGGCATTACTGGCTATCAGTAACACGAAAAGTGCGGTTGCGATCGCGCCTACTGCTATCCTGGGTCGTTTCCAGAAGGTTATCAACGCCACAACCATCAACAGACAGGCTAGCCCCAACGGGTAAAAGAATATAGGCAGCAGCTTGGACAAAAATAAAAACATATAGCTAATTGCTAATGGCTAATGGCTAGAAAAGCCAGTTTGACAAGCAGCCCACCTCACTTTTAGGAAAGTGACCGTGAGAAGTATAGCTTTTGTTTCAGCTACCCGCCTGTTCTTTTTTCTTCCTTTGAGCAGCTTCTCTTTCCAGTCGCCTCAACAGCCTATTTGAACGGGCATTCTTCCAAAAAAATGCGCTGGGACGGCGTTCGTAACGCTCCCTCTGCCATAGTTTGAACAGTTCCCTGGGACTCAAAGGCTTACCGTCTTTTTGAGCAGGTTCGGCAGGTTCTAGGGGTTCCTTGCCTGGTTTGGATTCATCTTGACTCGTCCAACCAGCAATAATCCAGCTGTTGGCGACTCCGCCCAATATGCCATAACACAGGGACAGGGTGAATGGCAGACCCAGCACCCAAAAAGCCAGGAACAAAAATAAACCCGAAATTACTCCAGCAATAACACCCGCTGATTTGGATAGCATTTTTCTTCTTTGATACTACCTATTGCAGAATACAGCCAGGATATTAGTCCTAAATCTGAATTCTGCAATCTGAAATCTAAAAATTGTATCATTCCATGCTGAGGATCTGTGCCACTAGAGTTTCTGGGTCTTGGGTGGTGTCTAGGGTTGTAACATAAGCAAGTTCTGCTTCTGTGAAGGGTTCGGCGGCGGCAATTTGGGACGCGAGTAGGTCGGCGGTGGCGTCGGTGATGTCGCCGCTGCGGGTATTGAGGCGATCGCGCAATACTGACTCTGGGGCGGTACAGTAGAGGATTTGTAGGGGTATCTGGTGGGATTGGGATTGAGACTTCGCATCCTGTCTCAACGCTTCTCGGTCATACTTAGCATCTAATATTACCGGGTAGCCCGTCGCTGCTAGTTTAATTCCCAATTCCAACAGGCGTCCGTAAGTTTTCTCGGTCATTTCTGGCGTGTATAAATCTTCTGCTCCCCGTTCGTACAAAGGTACGCCTCCCAAATGCTTCCGCACTGCATCGGAACGAATGTGAATTGCACCTATGCGCCGCGCTAACTTTTTGGCGATCGTACTTTTGCCAGAACCGGATATTCCCGACATTAAAATTAACTTTCCTTGGCGCGGTTTTGTGTATTGCCACGCCATTTTGTAATAGTGAGCGGCTGTTTCTTTGGCCTTTTCTTTTTCAGCCGCCGGTACTCCCGGATCGTCCAACAAAAACGAAGTTACTTTCGCTCGCACGTAGGATTGACGGTTTAGGTACAAAGGTAATACTTGCAACCCTTCCCAGTCGCCAGTCTGTTCGATGTAAGTATTCAAAAAAGCATTACCTAAATCTTGACGCCCCCTCGCCTCCAAATCCATTACGGTAAAGGCTACATCGTACATGACATCGACAAAGCGGAACGGTTCGTTGAATTCAATGCAGTCAAACAGCAGAATCTTGTCCTGTAACAGACAAATATTTCTTAAGTGCAAATCTCCATGGCATTCTCGAATCCAGTTATTTTTAATTCTCCTGGTCAATATTTCTCGGTACTCGCCGAAGAATCGGTCCGAATATTGTTTAGTTTCGTCGAACTGGGATTGAGTTTGAGCGCCACCTATATATTTCTCAGTTTGCTCGTAATTTTCATCAAAAGCCTTGCGAACTTGAAGGGGTTCCCCAAAGGTTTTAATGTATTCATTTGTTGGAGCTTTGGCGTGGAATTGAGCCACAACTCGCCCCAGTTCTTCCATCATGGTTTCTGTCAGCTTTCCGCGTTCAAATAAACTGAGGAATAGGGCATCTTGGGGAAATTGACGCATTTTTAACGCATATTCGACTGGTTCGCCAGTCCCCCCTATTTGCAATTGCGTATCGCTTTGGGTAATGGGCAAAACTTCTAGATAAATTTCACCAGCACCCTGCTGATTGAGCCGCAATTCTTCATTGCAGAAATGCTGGCGTAATTCCAAGGTTGAGTAATCCAAAAAACCAAAATTTACCGGCTTTTTGACTTTATAAGCATAATCGCCAGTTAGTAGCACGTAAGAAACGTGAGTTTGAATCATTTCAATGGGTTCTGTTACCGGATGGGGATAGAACCCAGGCTGCATCATCTGTTGAATTAAGGGGGGAAGAGAAGAATCAGTCATTTTAATAATCTGTAGGACAAATTTACCAACAAAAACAGGACTTAGGCAAAAAACCCGGTTTCTCCGCAAAATCGTCGGTTTCTAGTCGCGAGATTGACGCAAAAACCGGGTTTTTGGGACAATTTTACCAACAAAACCAGGACTTAGGCAAAAAGCCCTGTTTCTCCGCAAAATTGTGCGTTTCCAGTCGCGAGATTGACGCATCACCTTTGTTTTTGACCCCGCGTGGTAAGTCCTGAAAACAAAAAGCCAGGGGATATCCCCTGGTCTTTTATACAACAAGATCCAACATTTGTTGGTAACAAAATCATTAAGATTCTGCCGCTGTTGCCTTATCCTCATCGCTGCTGCGGGGCGCAACGACTGTTACGACTGTTTGTTCCCCATCGGTTAAAGCTGTAACGCCTTCAGGTAGAATAATGTCGCGGACATACAAGCTACTACCAACTTCCAGAGTCGAGACGTTAATTTCAATTGAGTCTACAATTTTGTCTGGGGCGCAGCGCACCTGAAGTTGGGTGATGACGGTGTCTAACACACCGCCGCTATTTTTGACACCTGTGGCTTCTCCGACAAAGTGCAGCCGCACTTCTACATCGATGGGACCGTGAGCGGCGATCGCAAAAAAGCTCAGGTGGTAGGGAAAACGTTTCCAGGGATGGATTTGCACTTCCCGCAGTAAGGTTTTACCGCTCCATCCCATGTCAGCCACGTTCAAATCAATTACGGTATTGTTAACCGAGGCTTTTTCTAACAGCCGTTCGGCTACTTTGGCGTCCACTGTCAGCGCCACTGACTCGACACCTTTGTGACCATATAGCACCGCAGGAATTAGCCCAGAACGACGGAGGGCATTTGGTTTGGTACCGGCTTCGCGCTTTTTAGATTCAACTGTGAGTTCCATCTTGGGATTTTGGATTGTAGGATCGAAATCGAATTTCAGACGGATACAGGCGTACCGTCTGCGTGTAACAGTGCCCGTTTGGGGCCGTGGATCGGGTCTTCCACGATAATAGTTTGGTCGCGGCTAGCGCCTAAGGAGACAATCGCAATCGGGACTTCCATCAATTCGGCAAGGAATTTAAGATAGTCCAAAGCTTGCTTTGGTAAGTCTTCTAGATTGCGACAGGAGGCGGTAGATTGTTGCCAACCTGGTAGAGTTTTATAAATAGGTTGGCAACGGGCAAAGACGCGGGCGCTACTGGGAAAGTTTTCGCAACGTTGACCGTCTATTTCGTAGGCAACGCAGACTTTAATTTCTTCTAGTTCGTCCAGAACGTCTAGTTTGGTGATGGCGAGGCAGTCCATCCCGTTGATTCGGACCGCGTAGCGACCGATGACGGCGTCAAACCAGCCACAGCGGCGCTTGCGTCCCGTCGTCGTGCCAAATTCCGCACCGCGATCGCACAGCAACTCTCCTAGTGTACCGTGCAGTTCCGTGGGAAATGGCCCTTCTCCCACCCGCGTCGTGTAAGCTTTGGCGACGCCGATGACGCGGTCTATCATTGTCGGCCCTACACCCGTTCCCACGCAAGCCCCACCCGCGACGGGATTGGATGAAGTGACGTAGGGATAAGTGCCGTGATCCAAGTCCAGCAGCGTGCCTTGCGCTCCTTCAAATAAGATATTGCGCTTGTGCAAGATCGCGTCGTAAATTCTCAACGAGCTATCCACCACATGAGGACGCAAGCGTTCGGCATATCCTAAATACTCCTCAATTACCGCTTCTGGATCTAAAGGCGGCAAGTTATAAAGTTTTTCCAGAATGACATTTTTGTAGTTAATTGACCAATTCAGCTGTTTACGCAGCCCTTTTGGGTTCATTAAGTCTAAAACCCGGATGCCCGTTCTTTCTGATTTATCCGCATAGGTGGGGCCAATACCCCGTCCCGTCGTACCAATTTTATGGTCTCCCCGTCGTTCTTCTGATGCCTTATCAATTAGGCGATGGTAAGGCATCGTCACGTGAGCTGTTTCCGATATCAGCAAATTCCGCGTCGAGATGTTAAGCGCTTCTAGCTGGTCGAGTTCTTCGATTAGGACTTTCGGGTCGATCACCGTGCCGCAACCGATGATGCACTCGGTGTCGGGATACAATATGCCAGATGGAATCAAGTGTAGTTTAAACGTCTGGCCTTGCACCACAACGGTGTGTCCGGCGTTGACACCCCCTTGGTAACGTACAACTACATCTGCTGATTTGCTGAGTAAGTCGGTGATTTTTCCTTTTCCTTCATCGCCCCACTGGGCACCGATCACAATTACGTTTGCCAAGGGTTTATCTTTATATAGCTACAGTTTTCACAAACTCTCATTATCACCATTTAGCACTGTAGTTGTCAACCCTTGAATGCGAGGCGGCTGGGGTTTTATCAACCAGCGAACGCGAGTGCGTGCGGTCGGCATATCGCATTTCACCCCATTCCATGTCCGCAGCGGGTATGGAAAACAATGCTCCCGCGCCAGTATTGGCGTCGCCATCCTCAAATTCTGCAAATTTTTAGCCTTTCTCAGGTTCCCTAAGTAATCATCCTCGTGCAAGACAGCATCTAGCCCCATTCAATTTTCCCAAGTAGGGATAATTGAATCAGGGGTAATGGTCCCAACCGTTAAGTCCTCAAGCCTCAGATTGACAAAGAACAACCCTCAACCAGTAGCAGTTGAAATTGTCAAAACTGGGGGTATCGAACCTCCAGTTTTTACCCGCATTCCTTCAGGCGGTTTCGCAAAGAGCGTCCGAAACACCAGCCGCCGTCTCACGCTCCCATCCCCCCTACCGTCTTTTTTAAGGGGGGTAGGGGGGATGGGAGGCTCCTGCGGGGATTAGCTGAGTTCGAGGAACTTGTTGAGACAGAACAACCCCTACCGGGCATTGGGTGGGGGGACTTATGCAAAAACCGAATTAGTATGATGTAAATCATCCGTGGCGATCGCATTTCGTATCCAGCATACTTGGTGTTTTTTTCCGGTTTCAGGTTCTGCTTAAGTATTGGGTTTGTCGCTCAACTGCTGACCCCTAGCAGCTTTTCTCCTGGTATCATTCCCCAATTTACTCGCGGCTTTGTGAAAATTTGTGAAATTCTCCGCGAAATTACGGATCGAAACCGCATAAGCGCTTTTTAAAGAAACTTTTTTTGCTCTGTAGTCTTGCTGAAAATAGGTAAAATTCCTCTCCCAAGCTTGACGGGAATTGAAAAATCAGGATATTATTTTATCCAAGGTTAATCAGAAAAGAGGTTGGCGATCGCTCTTAGCAATTTAGATGCTTGAATCCGAGCAAATCTCAGATTCTATTAACACTTTAGATGGGGCATTTTAAACATTAGTGAAAACTGCTAACCGGCAGTCTAAACCCTATTTCAAATTACGGGTTTACATAACAGTCAAATCAGTTTTTTGACTGCGCTTATCCAGGGAAAAGTATTACCAGCTACAAGCCAGACTCTCAAAAATTTAAAACAGATTGACGCTCGCTGGATATCCGGGTTGTAAAGACTTTGGTATCTGCCTAAAATCAGCTGGAGTTCAGGTTAATTTTTGGCTCTATTTTCGGGCATGAAAAACGATGGAAAGCCTTGTTTTTTAAGGTTTTTCAGGTGCTTGTCTACCCAAAGAATCTGCAAACGCACAGTTCCCAAAAAAATCACGACTCTCAGGCTATGATGCAAATAATTTTCGTGTGTTCTATCGGTTTTTACTTGATAATCGCGGGCAATTTGTTCGCAACCTGGTTCGGGTACTTCAAGAAATATACCAGCCCATTTGATCCGCAGAGGTTCTCCTATCTGATGACTTTGGTGGTAGGTGCTGTATTTTGGCCTGTGGTTGTTCCAATTGCTTACCTGTCACTTTTGAAACGTCGAGAAGCACAGGATTTATCCTAGTTTTTTTGGGTGGAGCAAAAAAGTCAGGACTTACGCACGACGAGGGCATCACCTTTGTTTCGACCTAGAGAAACTTTGGTGATTTGCGTAAGTCCTGTAAGTAAAAATCCACTGCTTTCGGTTAGGTATTTCCATGGTGTTATGGGGCTAGCCTCTGGGTAACGAGTTCGGCGGCTAGCCCCAACGCGGCTTTCATACTGGTAGCATCCGCAATTCCCTTACCCGCAATATCAAATGCCGTACCGTGATCGGGTGAAGTACGGACAAATGGCAAACCGATGGTAGTATTAACTGCGCGGTCAAACGCCATTAATTTGACTGGAATTAAACCCTGATCGTGGTAGAGTGCCAGATATCCATCTGCGGGATTTTGGTAGTGGTGTTTTTCCCCCTCTACCCCTGTGCCAAACCAGGCTTGACCGGGTTTAACCCACATCGTATCTGGGGGAATCGGACCTTCCAGGATAATCTCAGGTCTGCTATAGCGTTCTTGTTCCAAGAAGGGAATTAACCAATCTTTCTCCTCGCGTCCCAGCTGTCCCTGTTCGCCGCTGTGGGGATTTAAACCCGCGCAAGCTATCCTTGGTCTTTCTATCCTAAAATCTTGCTGCAAGCACTCTACCAACAAATCCAGTTTCCGCTTGATCAACGGGGGTGTCAGCGTATCTGCCACTTGACATAAAGGAATATGTGTGGTAGCGAGTAAGCTACGGAGAGTCCAGCCGGTGTGGGGCGATCGGGCGACGAATAACATGCCAAATCTTTCTACACCAGCTTTCTCGGCTAATAGTTCGGTTTGACCCGGATAATCGTATCCAGCAGCCTTCCAGGCGGATTTAGCAATCGGGCCGGTGACGATGGCGTCGAATTCGCCTGCTAGGGTGCGAGCGATCGCCGTTTCCATATAAGCAAAACTCGCCGCCCCGCTGGCAGCATTGCCAATTCCACTAATAATTCGATCTTCTATTTCTCTAGGCAGATTCACCTCTAGAATTGATAACCCTGCCGGATCTGCCAACAATTCCTGCTTCTCTTTGCGACGCAGATCCGAGTAAATCTTTTGCAACAGCGCCCGACTGCCGATTACAGTAATATCGCAATTTTGGCTAACTTCGGGGTCAGAGAGCGCCTTCAGCACAACCTCTGGCCCAATTGAGGCAGGATCGCCCAGGGTCACCGCCAACCTGCGCCGTCCGTCGCCCTGGTGAAGGGCAGCATTTGTAAAGAAAGCTTTCTGTGCTTTCATATTATCGCCTCGCCCCCATTCCTCCACTCGATGCCCGTCAGCAATACCTTTTATATGTAGATTGTTAGCTTAACTGTTTTATACTAACGTAAGTTGCTAGTTACATCGAGCGGTACTGGTAATGGTTAATGGGTAATGGGTAATTGTACTAAGGGCAAAAACCTGTTAATCCAATTACCAATTACCAATTACCAATTACCAATTACCGCTCTCACAAATTATAACTAGCAACTTGAGTTACTAACTTTTAGTTTTGACTGAATCTGCTGATAGTTTTGACTGAATTTAGGAGTGTCCAAATAATGAACGCTGAGTTTTTGAATGCGATGGTTTTGTCCTTCAGCCTGATTATTGTGGGTATGGGGATGGGCTTTTTGTTGCTAAAAATTCAAGGGGGCGAAGAATAGCGCCCTCTAACGGCGTTATTAGTGAGGACTCTTGTCCTCACCTTAAACCTCCGGGAGTATGGAGAGCCACCCATCTTTTAAGTGGGGGATGAAATAATTAACGAGCGGTTTTAACCGCCGTTCCCCAAAAAGGGGTGGGGGTATGGTTGCCTCCAAAGCTCCGTTAAACGGGTTAAGTTAGCTATGCCTCCTGCGTCGGCACGCTGCGCAAACGCCAATGTTATTTAGGCTTGTTAGGCTAGCAGCACCGTCTTACCGCTTGTAAAAATCTCCGCATATCTCGGCAATCATCCGCAAATATGGGTAGACGAAAGTCAACGGTTTATCTTTTGCCTATATCAAGCGCCAAAAGGCTTACCGATTGCTCAGTTTGACCTGATATTCCCAGTTAGAGACTGCACTGAAAGCAGAGGAATTGAAATATTTGGTTTTTTGATGATTAGTTTGTGTCAAGTGTTTCAAGGTTTTCAGGCCAAGTAAGCTTTAACAACCCGCACTAATCAAGCGTAATCTGATTATACAACCAATATCTCGGCATTTATGCAGATATTTGCCAAAATATGCCTAGATATTTTTATTCAGCTACCAACCCCTCGTAAAACTGTTTAACCACTAGCGACAGAGCAGGGGACTAGCGAGAGCATCCCAGGGTGTCGTGACCTAAATAACGTAGTCAAGTTTTGACTGAGGCTCGTCAGCTACCTGAAGTTTCTCGGCCGTGAGCCGCCGTCTCTTCAGAGCGGGGTGCTGACCCTCCTGCATCATTGCCACCGCCCCGGCAACCGATCTTAGCCTTTAATTAAGCGTATTAAAGTAATTTTGTCAATCCCCTGAAAGAAATCGCAAAATTCTGATAACATCTTAGAGAAAGTTTAAGATTCGTTACTAATCTGAGTCAGCACCCGGCTTTAAAGACACGGGGCAACTCCGTCTTAGAGCGAGGTGCTGACCAGCCGCGCGTCTTAATAAACCCGGTGGGGCAAAGGCGAGATATCTAATTAGATTGCGTCTTGGCTAACATCACGCTGTTATTAGCAGGCGTTTCCGGCTAATAACAGGAACGAGTAAGAACTGTACCTCTTCTGACTCTCCCCTTAAAGGGGCTAGCTTAAAAGCTAGAGTCGTTTTTCCTCCCCGGCCTAAAAGCACCGGGTTACAAAACTCCCGTGAGATTTTATGACTTTATTAGTGGTCGGTGCCACAGGCACCTTGGGAAGACAAGTGGCTCTCCACGCCCTGGAAAAGGGATACAAAGTCCGCTGTTTAGTAAGGAGTTACAAAAGGGCGGCTTTTTTGAAAGAAAAAGGCGCCCAACTGGTACCGGGAGACTTGTGCGAACCAGAAACCCTGCAACCAGCATTAGAAGGAGTAACCGCAGTGATTGATGCGGCAACCGCCCGCGCCACCGAGGCGAGCATCAAACAAGTAGACTGGTTCGGCAAGGTGGCACTGATACAAGCCGCCAAAGCCGCCGCCGTCGAGCGGTTTATCTTTTTTTCGATTCTCAACGCCGAAAAGTTTCCTCACGTACCGCTGATGGAAATCAAGCGGTGTAACGAGCTATTTTTAGCAGAATCCGGTTTAAATTACACGATTCTGCGACCCTGCGGCTTTATGCAAAACTTAATCGGCGAGTATGCCATCCCCATATTGGAGAAACAGGCGGTTTACGTCACGAGTAAATCCGCCCCCGTTGCCTATATGGATACGCAGGACATCGCTAAATTTGTCATTCGCGCCCTGGAAGTACCGGAAACTCAAAAACAAGCATTTCCCGTTGTAGGAACTCGTGCTTGGAGCGAAGATGAAATTATCCGCCTGTGCGAACGGTTGTCCGGGCAAGAAGCCAAGGTGACGCGCCTACCCCTAAATTTCCTCCGCACGGTGCGCCAAATGGCGCGGTTTTTCCAGTGGGGCTGGAATTTAGCCGACCGCATGGCTTATGCCGAAGTTGGCGCAACAGGGGAACCGATGAACGCGCCAATGGAGGAAGTTTATCGAGTATTCGGGCTAAACCCAGAAGAAACAATTACCTTAGAAGCTTACATGCAAGAGTACTTCAGCCGGATTATGAGAAGGCTCAAAGAAATTGATTACGAGCGCAACAAAGGTAAGAAAAAGCCACAGAAAAAAACCCAGATGTGGTTTTAAGCCGATCTAATTTCGCGGCATACCCCATCCGACGGGAGCGGTAGGGAGGATGTCAACAATGGTAAAATGCTCGAACCTACCAAGAACTACGTTGAGCAGCCCATCGTGCTTTAGCCGGGGGATGAAAACGGTACACATTGTTCGCCATAGCGGACCCTCTGGGGTGGGACGCATCCTGGAGATTAAACAAAATGCTTGTGGAGACGGTCTCTAGGGGACTGGCGACAGTCTAGTTAAGAGTCCGAGAAGCAAGAAGAAAGGTTACTCGGCGTGTCTTGGGAGCGCCTTTTAACAACCTTTTAAGAATCCCCTCGTCTTTAGACAGGGGAGTACGTCAATTACTCATAAGCAAAAACTGGATTTGCTCGCGTGCCAAAAGCCGGGATTATCTACAACGACATCAAACCAACTGCTTGCCGCGTCGCCACAGAGCTGAAAGACCAGTTAATCAATACTGGTTGGGAAGTTTGCCTGACAACGGGGGTGGGCGGTATTCTGGGTTATTCCGATTGCGAACGCCCCGTTTGTCATACACCCATCGAGCATTTAGTGCCTGCCGGTTTCGACTCGGAAATGGCTTTTGCCACCGTATTGGGGGGAGATGGGACGGTACTGGCAGCGTTTCGCCAGCTAGCGCCCTCTGGGGTTCCCTTGCTGACGGTTAATACTGGTCACATGGGTTTTCTGACGGAAACTTACGTCAACCAATTGCCGCAAGCAATGGAAAAGGTTATGGCAGGGGAATACGAAATTGAAGAGCGCACCATGCTATCAATTCGCCTATTCCAGGAAGATACCCTACTGTGGGAAGCGCTTTGCCTGAATGAAATGGTGATTCACCGGGAACCCCTCACCAGCATGTGCCATTTTGAAGTGAAAATCGGCAGGCACTCACCCGTGGATATTGCGGCAGATGGGGTGATTGTCTCGACGCCGACTGGTTCGACGGCGTATGCTTTGAGTGCGAATGGCCCGGTGATTACGCCGGGAATTCCCGTGTTGCAGCTAGTGCCGATTTGTCCTCATTCTTTGGCTTCGCGGGCGTTGGTGTTTGCCAATACCGAACCCGTGACGATTTTCCCCGCAACTCCGAATCGATTGGTCATGGTAGTTGATGGCAATGCGGCGTGCTACGTGTTGCCAGAAAATCGGGTACGGGTGGAGAAATCCCAATATCCTGCCCGCTTTATCCGCCTGCAACAGCCTGAGTTTTTCCGGATTTTACGGGAAAAATTAGGCTGGGGTTTACCTCATATTGCTAAACCGACTTCCGTGGAATTACCATGAATCGGTAATTGCTAATCGGTAATGGGTAATGGGTTGTGGAGTGTCAACCGCCTCACCCACAAGGGGACAGGGTTTCCAGGCGGGAAGACTTTTATGAATAGCATTTTATGAATACCATCGGGTCCAGCCACAGTCCCTGTGTCTTGGTGATTGAAACAGACGAAGCTTTGGCTCAAAATCTCAGTCTCGATCTGAGACAATCTGGCTATGACCCAGTGATAGCCGAGGATGTGCCTACGGGGCTTTATCAAGTCGAGGCACGCCACCCGGCTTTAATTGTGGTAGACCGGATGTTAGCAGGGGAATCAGGTCTGACATTGTGCCAGACTCTTAGGGGTGCTGGTCATAAAACGCCAGTACTATTATTGATGGCTCGCGATACTGTGGAAGATCGGATAGCTTGTTTAGAAGCAGGGGCGGATGATTACTTCCTCAAGCCATACCGCAGTGAAGCGTTTCTCAAGTTAGTACGCTTCTACCTTGAGCCCCATACTGATAGTTCACAACAGTTACGATTTGCCGATCTGATTTTAGATCTGGGGAGCCGCAAAGCCATCCGTAACGGACGATCTATCGACCTGACGATGAAGGAATACGAACTGCTAAAGTTTTTGATGGAAAATCCCCGCTTAGTCCTCACCCGCGAACAAATTCTGGAAAATGTCTGGGGCGATGATTTTATGGGCGAGTCGAATGTGATTGAAGTGTATATTCGCTATTTACGCCTCAAAATTGAAGATGAAGGCGAAAAGCGGTTGATTCAGACCGTGCGGGGTGTGGGGTACGTTCTCCGGGAAGCTTAGATCGGGGATATTGGGAGCGATCGCCATTATGCAGCGTTACATCATAAGTCTGGGAATAATCTTAGGCATCTGGCTTGCAGGTTGTTCGCCTTGGGTGTCAAATACTTCTGGTATCGGCAATGCGATCGCGCTTGGGGAAGCAACGCCGTCACCCACGTCCCAGTTTAGAGGTCAAATGCTGCCGATTTCAGCACAGGCGACGATCGCAGGTAAGACAATCAATTTAGAAGTGACTCGGACTCCAGAACAACAGGCGTTGGGGTTGATGTACCGCACTTCCTTACCCGATGACCGTGGCATGTTGTTTGAGTTTAACCCACCCCACCCGGTCAGTTTTTGGATGAAGAACGTTAAAATCCCCCTCGATATGATTTTTCTACGGCAGGGGGTTGTCAGAGCGATCGCAGCGAACGTTCCTCCCTGTAATGCTATCCCCTGTCCCACCTATGGCCCCAATACACCCATCGACCAAGTGATCGAACTGCGGGGCGGTAGGGCGTCCCAGTTGGGATTGAGAGTGGGCGATCGCATAACTGTCCAATTTTTACCCAACTCATCGCCACCATAATTTTTTAGTTAACAGTGTTAAGATTATTTACGAGCTTAGTACAAAACGCAAATGCTTTGCTAAGCTGTCCAAGCACCAATTGTTGGGACAACGGTTGGTGTTGGCGCTAGTAAAGCCAAGGGAAACCCCCGACGCTAAGAGTCTGTGCTACTTCCGAAAAGCGTCTTTGTACATTGTGGTGTGGGTGTGAGAAGAGTGAGATAAGCAAAAGTTATAGCAGGGATAACCCAAAGGCATAGTCTTGCCGTAGGGTAAAGCCAGTTTAGTTGCCAAAATCCCACGACCTTTAGGGGATTGATAGGGAACAAAAAGTATCAAAATATATTCCCTGCTGTAGGTGAGACTGATACCAGTAGCGAGGTAGAACAGAAACAATCAAAATGATTCTTTGTTAGCAAGCGCTGCGGTTAAAGAATTCCTGCCTTTAGGTTTTACTCAGGTAGCGAGTCTAATTCTCAAGCATTTCAAGCATTTTGATTTGCTCAATCAATCTACGGCAAGAAAGGCTTGGTGGAGTTCACCCGGTGCTATTTTTTTCTACGCTTGTTACTGGTGGTAAGAGAGGTGCTTATGCAGCGCAAAGACAACCTAAAAAGTGTCTACTTGATCTTCAAACTGGCGGGGTGGATCTCGCATATTGGTGTCTAAAAGAGGAGGTGAAACGCTATGGCACCTGCAACGTTTACGCGGTTTATTCGTTTCTTACAAGAAGAATTGGCAATTTCCAATGGTTCGATTAAAATTGCTTTACGGCATCGGGAGCAAGACCCGGGACCATTACCAATGATTCTTTGGCAGTACGGTTTGGTGACGTTGGAACAATTAGAGAAAATCTATGACTGGCTGGAATCAGCTTAGGATGGAGTTGATCGCTCAATATCTGGTAGTTATGTCAGCTCGATTATGTTTGGGGGTAATGGGCAAGTATAGGCGCATTCCCCTCAGATTCAGCTATTTTCCATACTTCACTCAAGCAAGCGGGTTTAATCAACAACCCGCTTTAAATTTTAGATTTTAGATTTTAGATTTTAGATTTAATTTTTTTTAGATAGCAATAAAATCTGCAATCTCCAATCTAAAATATGCAATTTTTTCCGTGGCTTCTTCTGTATTTTGAAACAAAACTGTGAAGGCTCCAGCACCTAGTTTTTCTTGAGGCCACATGCGGTAGCAAGGAATTTTAGCCAGATGGGATTGATAAGCCGATAAATGGGGAACTTCTACCGGCTGAAACTGGGGAAATTTTTGCAAAAACCACTCGCAAACCGCTTCATTTTCTGCGGGTGAATAAGTACAAGTCATATAAGCTAAATATCCTTGCGGTGCGACAATCTGAGCAGAATTTGCTATAATACGTTTTTGTCTATTTGAACATTGATTAATCGCAGATGGGTGAAAACATCCAGGTGCTTTCCCCCCTTTAGCTAGCAAAGATTGACCCGTACAAGGAGCATCTACAATAACCAACTGGCTAGTTTTAGCAAAGGTTTTCGCTAGAATGCTCGAATCTCGGTTAGCTACAAAAGAGGGATGAATCTGACAGCGTTTTAAATTAGAAATTAACATTCCGAGGCGTTTGCCAATGACTTCGTTAGCAATGAGTAAATCTGGGTGCAAGCTTCTCCAAGCAAAGATACTCTTACCGCCAGGGGCAGCACAGATATCTAAAATTAAAGGCAAAGGTGAAGATATAGTTAACAAAGTAGAAGCTGCAAAAACAGAAGAAAAGTCGAGGCAATAAAAATAACCGGCCTCGTGCAAAGGATGCTGACCAGGTTTAGTATCTAAAGATAAGCGGTCAACAAACGTGGGTTGCCAGGAAGTTGGCGATTGTACAGGGAACGGTAAAATATCTGGTTTCTCTTTACACCAAAGAATGCAGGGATGAAAAGTCTGAGGATGAATTAATGCTTCCACAAATCTTTCTCGCTCCCCTGAGTTGTCAAACAGACGCTGACTGAGCTTAAGTAGTAAATTAGAGGGTTTTTCCATACTTGTATTAATTGCATGTATTAGCCGCAAAAGACACAGTTTTTCAATCCAGTTTTATCCCAGACTGGGAGGTTTTGATGGTATCAGATAAGTTTCGTCATCAGTTACGCCAAGAAGCCGAGCAATGGAAAGCTGAGGGTTTAATTGATGCGTGGCTATACGAGCAATTATCAGAACGCTATCAATTTAATACCCTGGACACATCCACCCGCAACCGCTTTATCGTCATCTTAATCGGGTTGGGGAGTCTGCTTCTAGGTTTAGCAGTAATTACTCTGGTGGCGGCAAACTGGCAGGTATGGTCGCGGGAATTGAGGGTTACCTTGCTGCTGAGTTTGTTTATTGGGGTGAATGCCATCGGATTTTATCTCTGGCGGCGTCCTGCTGACGAATGGCAACACCGTATCGGTCATGGGGTGTTGCTGCTGGGAGCGTTGATTTTAGGGGCGAATATGGCGCTGATGGCGCAGATGTTCCACCAAAGCGGGTCGCCTGCTAGGCTGTTTTTAGTTTGGGGTTTAGGTGTCCTAGCAATGGCGTATAGCTTGCGCCTGACAGTGCTGGGGATGCTGTCGGTGTTGTTGATGGGGATAGGGTATTGGTGGGGATTTTTTGATTGGTTTCCTGAGATGGGATTTTCTTGGATGCATCTGATGCTGCAACACATGCCCATATTAGCGGGTTTGATGTTTGTACCGTTGGCGTATTGGTGTCGATCTCGATGGCTGTTTGGAATGGGAGCGATCGCTATCATCTCTTCTTTAGAGGCTAACCTGACGCGGGTGCAAATTCCAGGGTCATCGGTACAAGCTTTAGTCGCCGCGATCGCTTTTGCCCTCCCACCGGCTTTATTATGGGCTTACGATGACAGGTTGTGGCGAAGTTTTAACGTTACCCGTTGGGACAAACTGCGCTTTCAACCGATTGCTCGCAATTTAGCTTTGCTATGTTTGGGTATATTATTTTACCTGTTTTCTTTCCGGGGATTGTGGCCTTCACCCATCCAAGCGCCAGGGGGAAACGTTCCCCAAGTTGATTGGGTGCTGCTGCTGGATGCGGCAATTTTGGCTTGTTTAACGCTGTGGGAATGGGTACGCTTGGTATGGCGGATGGATTTAACTACGGCTGTTGTGGGTGGGTTGATTGCGATCGCGGCGATCGTTCCTTGGTGGCATATTAGCATTGCTGCGATTCAAGATTCTGCTGTCTGGATTTTTAATATCGCCTTGTTTATCTTAGCGGCTGGTTTAGTGCGCGAGGGACTAAGCTCAGGACAAAGGCGCGGTTTTTGGGGTGGGATGATATTGCTAACGCTGCAAATTTTTAGCAGAATGCTGGAATACGATACGGATTTGTTGTTTAAAGCGTTTATCTTATTTTTGTGCGGCGTTGGGGTGATTGTGGCTGGACTTTGGTTTGAACGTTACGTTAGAACGCTGCATCATAATTAACCCAATCAAATCTAAAATTGCTATGTCTTCTGATGCTAAATTTTCCCAATCGATGCCTTCTTGGCGACTTTGGCTACCTTTAGTGCTTCAAACAGCGCTAATTATTTCAGTGCCTGCTGGAGCTATTTTTATTCACCTTACCGGCAAAACGGCGATCCTGCAAACAGCGCCGGTAGACCCTTATGATTTATTGCGGGGTTACTCGCAAACCTTGAGCTATGATATTTCTCGCCGAGAAACGTTAGAAAAGCTACCGGGTTGGAAAGAGTTAACCAAAGATAAACGATATCAGGAACCGATCGCTCTTTACGTTATTTTAGAAGCACCGGAGACACAGATATCATCTGAGCGTCCTTTGGCTTGGAGAGCGGTCAAAGTTAGTCGCGATCGCCCCACCAATTTACCTTTCAATCAGGTGGTTCTCAAAGGTCTGCTGCGCTATAGTACCGTTACCTACGGCGTGGAAAGCTATTACTTTCCCGAACACCAAAGACAGCTGCTCAACGATGAGATTGAGCGCGCGCAATTGAATCGAGGACAGCAGGGAAAACGTCAGCCTTTCGTCGTCGAAGTCAAGGTAGACGCCGAAGGCAATGCTGTCCCTGTTAGCTTGTGGGTGCGCGATCGCAATTATCGATTTTAGGTAATTGCTAATTGCTAATTGCTAATTGCTAATTGCTAATTGCTAATTGCTAATGGGAAAGAAAGTACCTATTACCTAATCAATAATTGCTAATCGGTAATGGGAAAGAAAGTACCAATTACCAATTACCAATTACCCATTACCCATTACCCATTACCCATTACCACTATTCGTCTTTCTGCTTCATCTGCCAAGTTGCACCTATTGCAGCACTCGCACCAGCGATCAAGCCGGTACTCATTCCTTCCAGCGTTCTTAACTGGGGACTTTTTGTCAAGCATTCCGTTGTCGGATTCTCAGCTAGCCAGCACTGTTGACTATCTGCCCAGCTCGCAGTGCCTCCCAGTACCACACCAATGGCACTGCAAGCCAAAATATATAGCAAGAAGGGATTTCTTTTGTTAGCCGTGGGGCGAAGATTTTTTCTATCCATCGATAGATGACAAATGAGCGATTTTCAGCAAATTAGTCTCCAGTATACTGGGTTGGCGCGAGAATTGAAAGTTATTTTAGCTGCATCAGGACTCGGTTGAGGGCGGCTCTGTTGGCCCAAAAGTATCTGGCAAGTCGCTCACCCTTTCAATTCCTAGCTCGCGACAGATGGCTTTTAGCTGAACCAAGTTGGGACGGGTTTCTGTCTCTCCGGATACCCAACGTTGATAGGTTCGCAGTGGTATGCCGCATCGCACGGCAAATTCAACTTGGGATAGTTTGGTTTTCTCTATCCTGAGCGCTTCTATTGGAGAATTACTCTCTTGTCTGCTTTTTGTCATTATGACATATAGACACGCCGTATTGACACATATTGTTTGACACGTCATAAAGGCGTTATGCCAAACACAACAAAAGGACAGCCCTACCACCTGGTTAGGGTAGAGCGAGATAGTCCTTTTCTCAAAGTGTCTGTCCTAATTACCCGATGGTCAATTAGGCAGAACGAATTTGTTGAGATTGAATTTTGAGGTAATTATGACCAAAAGCTGCAACAGCGATCTGCGATCGCTACTTTTCTCATGGATAATTATCCGCCAATTACCCAATTTACAGCGGATTACGGTGGGAAAATTCCGTAACCGCAGCGACGCCGAGGGACATTTGCAGATTTTGCGGCGAATGATACCTCATGCTCGGTTTGAGGTAGTGTTTGATTTACCCGTGCGGCAATATCCTGGCAAGAATACTTAGGGCGGGCAAGATGTCCACCCCACAAGAAGTCGATCTTGGCTTTGTGGAGTGGGCGCGGGCAATAGGTCCCACCCCATAAGAAGTCGATCTTGGCTTTGTGGGGTGGGCGTCCCGCCCGCCTGTATTCGAGGTAAAAGCTAGATTAAAGTTATGGAGGGACAGCAAAGATCCAAAAATCAAATCCTGTATTTATTAAAAACCCAGGGAGCTAAAAGTGCGATCGCTCTCGCCGAGGAATTGCATCTATCTCCGATGGCGGTGCGGCAGCATTTACAGGCATTGCAGGCAGAAGGTTTAGTAAGCTATCTAGAAGAAAAGCGTCCTTTGGGGCGTCCGGTGAAACTTTGGCGTCTAACAGACCGTGCTGCTGCTATTTTTCCCGATAGTCATGCAGATTTGATGGTTGACTTATTGCAGAGTGTTGAAGCTGTATTTGGTGCGCCTGGACTGGAAAAACTGATAGCAGAGCGATCGCAACGACAAATCCAAGCATATACAGAAAAGATATCGGATGCTGAAGATTGGCGCAGTCGGGTATATGCGATCGCTCGCTTACGCACCCGCGAAGGTTACATGGCAGAAGCGATCGAGTTGCCAGATCATGGGATGTTATTGATAGAAAATCACTGTCCGATTCGCGCCGCTGCTGCTAGTTGCGGACTGTTGTGTAAAGCAGAATTAGAAGTATTTAAAACTTTATTAGGTTCGAGAGTAAAAATTGAAAGAGTTGAACATATTTTAGCAAGCGATCGCCGCTGTGCCTATCTAATTTTTCCTGTTGAGACTGCGGTTAATCAATGTTAAAAGCTGTTAATAACACCGCAATTTTTGCTGTAAAATTAACATAATAATTTTTAGCATATCAAAGCCCTAATCAATCAGACCGCCAAGTAGGGGCACGGCATCAGAGATATTTCGGTTCTTCATCCAAGATTTAATCATGCCGTGCCCCTACGATCGCGATCTAATCAATCCGGAAATTAAACGCGACGATTTTTGATAGAAACCCGCTTTCTTTGCGTAAGTCCTGTGACAGTGAAAGTCATAACTGTAATTAATGCTTTCCCAGTCCTTTTTAAAGGACTTTTGCTATTAGCCAGGGGTTTAAACCCCTGGCAGGTTGTCGGGCAAGCTATTAAATTAATCTAACTCGTGCAAAAAAAGACTAATCAATCCGGAAATTAAACGGCAACCGGGCATAAACACCCATCGGATCGTTCATTGATTTTAGCATGGTTAGCTCTTTTTGTAGTTGTTGATAAGCAACTGTAAGCGGATCGGATTGAGTCGCTTTCGGCGTAAAATCATCCCCATCAACGCTAGCAGAATCGCCGCCTAAATTCTTAAACAGCCGTTCTTCTAAACTGCGGGTTCGAGGATATTCTTGCAACTCCCAATCATCTGCCAACTTAGCTTCTTTGGCAGCAAATTCAACGGCTTTATCCAATCCGCCAATTTCATCCACCAAACCGATTTGCTTCGCCGCCAAACCCGACCAAACTCGTCCTTGGGCAATTTCTTGCACTTTGTTTGTTGATAGCTTGCGCGAGTTAGCAACTTTACCTAAAAATTGATAGTAAATACGGTTGACAGATTGCTGATAAATTGCCAATTCTTGGGGAGTTTTAGGACGAGAAATTGTTTGGGCATCGGCGTAGCGACCTGTTTTTACCCCATCCCAAGTAATGCCGTTGTTGTTGGCTAATTTTTGTACATCTAGCAGCAGTCCAAACACGCCTATAGAACCCGTAATCGTATTTGGTTCTGCAAAAATGCGGTTGGCATAGGTCGAGATCCAGTAACCGCCAGAAGCCGCTACATCGCCCATTGAAACGATTATCGGTTTTTTCTCGCGAATTAGCCTGACTTCGCGCTGGATTACTTCAGACGCTGTCGCACTACCGCCGGGACTGTTGACGCGGAGGACAACAGCTTTGACATCATCATCGAGACGCAGGCGGCGTAATTGACCCGCTAAGCGATCGCCTCCCACTTGTCTCAAACCACCTTGTCCGTTGACAATCTCTCCTTCGGCATAAATCACGGCTATTTTATGGCGAGATTGACGTTTAATGCCAACAGTTCTTGGGGAAACTCGCCCATAGGTGGGTAAGCTGATTTGTTTAAAAGTGCGATCGTCTTCTTTACTTTCGGTTAGTTGCTTGATCTCGGCGACAACTTGATCGAAATAGGCGACTTTATCGACGAGGCGACCTTTCTGTGCTTCCTCTGGATTTAGCACACCTTTATTGTCTGCGATCGCTTGCACTTGCTGCGGACTTAATTCGCGACTCTTTCCTACCGTAGTGCGGAATTCCCCCCAAATATCGTTTAACAATCTTTGGGTTTGTGCGCGATTTTCCTCACTCAACTTTTCCAGAATAAATGGTTCAACGGCTGACTTATATTTCCCAACTCGAATTACCTGAACGCCAATGCCGTATTTTTCCAAAGCGCCTGCCAAAAACATTTGCTCTGCGCGTAACCCGTTCATTTCCATCGCGCCCAACGGGTTTACTACAACCGTATCCGCTACCGAACCTAAATAATAGCTTCGTTCATCCCAATTAGCATCGTAGGCAATAATCTTTTTCCCAGATGCTTTAAACTTTTCCAACGCTTGCCTTACTTCTTTTAGAGTTGCATACCCAGCGCCAACACTGCCAGATTCTCCATTGCCATCTAAATAAATACCAACAATCCGCCGATCTTTAGTCGCTTTTTCGATAGCGTCCAGAACAGTACGGAGGGTAATCGAGTTATCTTCCTCACCCGATACAGCTTGTTGAATTAGTTCTCCCGTCCCCGAAGCGCGGCTTGAATCAGTAATATTGAGGGATAGATCGAAAACTAATACCGACTTATTCCTAACTTGTGGTTCAGTATCTCTAGTTGCAGCTGCAATCAGCAGAAAAATCAGTCCGCTGGCGGCAAGCGCACAGAAAACCAATTGCCCAACCAGACTAGCGAAGGTGTATTTCAGAAAGTCACGCATATTTTTTATTTTTCTGCTTTCAGTTATGTCGGGGCGAGTATAACAAGCATTTAAACCTGCCCCGATCGATCGACCCAACGCCGACCAATATCAACTATGCTAGCTTCTGCAACGCCAGAGAATGTTTTAAGTCTGATAAAGTCCCGTTGCCGGTGCAGAACAGTACTGTGGTGATTTCTGCTACTAGCATCTCGACTAAAGTGTCTAGCGCCGCTTCTGATTCAGCTGCTGCTTGTAAAAAAGGCAACGCTAAACCGGCGATATCAGCACCTAAAGCGATCGCTTTCCCCACCTCTAACCCATTCCGCAGTCCTCCAGAGGCAATTAGGGGGATGTTGGGTGCGATCGCTCTCACATTCGTAATACACTCTGCCGTGGGAATTCCCCAATCGGCAAATGTCGCCCCCAAACGCTGCTGCATCGGATCTTTTGCCCTTTCGCTTTCCACCTTCGCCCAGGAAGTTCCCCCAGCACCCGCCACGTCGATAGCAGCGACTCCCGCATCGATTAATTTTTCTGCCATCGTCGCCGAAATCCCATTTCCAACTTCTTTAGCTATTACCGGCACGGGCAATTTCATGCACAAAATAGCAATTTTGTCAAGCAAACCGCGAAAGTTTTTATCGCCTTTAGTTTGAACGGATTCTTGCAGGGGATTGAGATGTAAAATTAGGGCATCGGCTTGTAATAAATCGATAGCGCGCAGGCATTGATCTAGACCATATTGGTAATTGAGTTGTACAGCGCCCAAATTAGCGAAGAGGAGGATATCTGGGGCGAGCGATCGCACTGCAAAAGTCCCCCCCACTTCGGGATTTTCCACCGCTACCCTTTGAGAACCCACACCCATCGCCAGCTTATACTTTTGTGCAACTTTAGCCAAGCGCTGATTGATAATTCCGGCGAATTCCGTTCCACCAGTCATCGAAGAAATGAGCAGGGGCGCGCCCAATTGTTTCCCTAAAAAACTTGTGGATATATCAATTTCATTCCAATCTAATTCTGGCAAACAACAGTGGGTAAAGCGATAGCGTTCTAGACCTGTCGTTTGTTGAAATTGTACCGATTCTTCCAGACAGACGCGCAAATGATCTGCCTTGCGATTTTGAGTTTCTGTGGGTGAGGTTATTTTTGAATTCACGGCGATCTATTTAGTTACGTTTTTTCCTGGCTAGTTACGAACCTTGGGCGTTGCTAATGGCTAATGGCTAATTGTTAATTGCTAATTGCTATCAGCTCGTAATATAGCATTTCCCCTGATATTAGCCATTAGCCATTAGCCATTAGCCATTAGCCATTAGCGATTAGCGATTAGCGATTAGCCATTAGCAGCTATGCATGATATAATCGGGTACCCGATTATGGCTTGATTAACTCTACTGCATCTCGTCCATCCATATCTTGAAGGTAAACTTTAACTTGTTCTTCCTTAGCTGTCGGTAAATTTTTCCCGATAAAATCTGCTTGAATTGGCAATTCTCGATGACCCCGGTCAACTAGGACGGCTAACCAAATTACTTCGGGTCTACCATATTCATGGACTGCATTCAACGCCGCCCGCACCGTGCGACCTTTATAAATTACATCATCGACCAGTACTATAGTTTTATCGGAAATATCAAATGGAATATCTGTTTTTTCGGGAGTCCGCACCCCAATTTGATCGAGATCGTCTCGGTAGAAAGTAATATCCAACGCGCCTACGGGGACTTGGACTTGTTCTAGCAATTCAATCTGACGCGCCATCATTTTAGCGAGGGGAACACCCCTGCTATGAATTCCCAGCATCACCAGTTTAGACAAGTCGCGGGACTTTTCCACCACCTGGGAAGTCATGCGGTTAACCGTGCGGCGGACTTCTTCTGCTGATAAAATTTCGACAATTTGGGAAGGCATAGGGATTGAGTGGGTAATGAGTAATTGGTAATGGGTAATTGGTAATTGGTTTTTTACCCTCGTTCCCCAGGCGGTCGCCTGGGAACGCTATTACCTATTACCAAATTCCTAAGACCGAATCTGTACTGGCATAATGATGTGCGTTGCTTTTGCGCCTCCCAGAGGTTTCAGCACCACAGGACTAAGTGGATTACCTAATTCCATTTCGACTTCTGGAGTGTTTAAATTCTTGAGACTGTCCATCAAGTATTTGACATTAAATCCAATCTCAATATCGTCTCCAGAAAGCTGAATGGGAACCGACTCCCGTCCGCTGCCAATATCTTGAGCTTCTACAGCTAAAGCTAGTGTTTGCTTGTCGCTATCGAGTTTCGCCTTAACGATATTATTTTTCTGGTCTGTTAAAACGGAAACTCGCTCTAATGCACTCAAAAGTTGCTTGCGTTCGATGATTGCAGACCTGGTAAATTGACGGGGAATCAGTTGACTATAAGCTGGGTACTGTCCTTCTAACAAGCGGGTAGTTAAGCGCTGGTCGCCGATTTCAAAGATTACCAGAGAGCGATCGCAATGCAAAACCACCGAGGGGGTAGATTGGCGCGTCCCCAGCATCCGTTCTACTTCCCGCAACGCTCTTGCCGGAACAGTAACGTTCAATTCGGTCATCGGGAAGGCAGCAGTTTCTTCCTCACCACCGGGTGCAACTTCAGTTTGAACCACCGCGAGTCTATGACCATCCGTCGCGGCAAATTCTATACCATCGTCTTGGCTGGTAAAATGAACTCCTGTCAGTACCTGCTTGGTTTCGTCAGAACTGGTGGCAAATAAAGACCCGTGCAATCCTGCAATTAAAGCCTCAGATGGAATATAGATAGTTTGACCATCTTCTACCGTCGGTAGTTCTGGGAATTCTTCGGTTCCCATTCCCCGAATTTGGTAGCGTCCACCAGATACGGTTATGGTTACTAAATATTCTCCCGCTTCATCGTCGATAGTAATTTCCGCTTCTGGTAAACGGGAAACAATATCGTTGAGTAGCTTTGCCGGTAGGGTGAAAGTCCCGCCAGCTGCCACAGTTGCAGCAAAGCTGGTTCGGATACCCAAACTCAGGTCAAAAGCTGTTAAGCTTACCCGTTGTTGTTCTTCATCTGCGGTTAGCAGCACGTTACCTAACACGGGATGGGTAGGTTTTGAGGGAACTGCACGACTAACTAGCGACAGGTTGGCATTCAGGTCGTTCTGGGTACAAACCAGCTTCATGGGATGTGTGTCTGCCTTGAGTGACTTGACCGATCGTACTACCTGTATTGCCCATCGGGAAAACAACAAGACTTTGCGCCTCGTTATTTGATTAAAGCGGTGTCATTTTTCATATCGGCAGTAGTAGGGACTGTGGAAAATGTGGAAAAAGTCGGCTAATTCTTTCCCTATTGCGGTTTCCGGAACCGATAGCCTGTGGAAAACTTGTGGAAAACTCGGCTGGGTTTTCCACAGAGTATTTATACCGAGTCTGACGCCCCGCAACCGGGTTTCTATAAAAAATCATCGCTTTGTCACCAGAGATCCAGGCAGAAACAAAGGTAATAGATCGTCGTGCGTCAGTCCTGTATACTCTATGACCAAGAAGACTCTCTAGCGCCACTCTTCTTTTGAGCGCAGCACCCGGTCTAGCAACCCTCCTGAATTTATGCGTGTATAACAAGAAAATTCTTCCAAGCTGGAATCCCTTGGATCCTACCATGGGGTCTCCCCAAGTCCTGTGCAATTTTTCCGCTCAAAACGAGCATTTTTCCCCAAAATTTCCACCGTTGCTGATATTCTTTGCAATACTTTACCAGAAACAATCGGTTTAGAGCCTCCCCCTTTAAAGGGGAAAGGAAAAATTAATTTCCTATCCGATCACCTTTGTTTCTTCTGCGATTAGCGAGTTTTATAAAGTATTTTTCTGGTGAAACCCGGTTTCTTTCTCCGATCACCTTTGTTTCTTCTGCGATTAGCGAGTTTTATAAAGTATTTTTCTGGTGAAACCC
>NZ_JBHFNP010000061.1:0-5336 GCF_041929235.1 Microseira sp. BLCC-F43 | reverse complement strand
GAAGGCGCATTGGGCTTATTTATCCACTAATTCTACTAATTTACCTGATTGGGGACAAGCGGCTAACACAGCGCTCGAAGTTATCTTGCCGAAAATCCTTTTGTTTCTTTTTTTACTTGACTTGGAACGGATGATTCCTTTGGCACGGAGTTATGGTTTTGACATTCATCTTTCCAGGTGCAAGATGTGAGTATACAAACTTTGGCTGCCTACGCAGCCTTTAGCCCGCGCAGGCGTTGCTCTGTTTGTGTAGCCCCAGGTTTTAACCTGGGGGCTAAAAAACCCGGTTTCTTTACCCGCTCAACTTCGCCATCAATTCTTCTGTATGTTCCAGATAAGAATTGGCTTGAGCAATTTGTTCGTTGACTTGTGGAATCAGGGAATTGAGTGCTTGTTTCAATTTTTCTTTCCCTTCAATTGATAATTTTTGGTCTGCTTGTGCTTGTTTCAAACTATTGCGATAGTTACTGAGATAGCGATCGAGATCGTTAAAGAAAATATCGATTCGCTGCTGAAAGTCTTCATCCAGATATTGGTTAATATCTTGTTTGAGGTTGTTGATGTTTTGTTCGATTAACTTGTTTACCTCATACACGATTCCGTGCAAGGATACGGTGTAGAAATTCTCCCGGCGATTTGGGCGTCTGATTTGTTCTTTGACTTCAAACGGCACTAGCCATAAAAAATGGGAAAACGATCTTTTTGTTCTGACTACTTCTTGGTATCCTTGATCTACCGATCTGGTATGCCTTAAAACGCGGGGTTTATTGAAATCTATTTCTTCAAATTCCAATCGGGGTGTGGGTAAAGATAATGTGAGCTGGAAATTTTCGTTCAATCGTTCCCGCGCTCGTTCTACAATCGGCTTGGTTTGTTCATCCAAGAAATCTATCATGCCTTGACGGGCTGTATCGATTTGTTTGGTGGTATTTTCTCGGATTCCTTCTAGTAAAATATCGGCTCTTTTTTTGGCGTAAGCAACGGCTAAATCGGCGAATTCTTCGGCTTCACTCAGGGTATCGAATTCTAGGGTAGCTTGGTGCTGCAAATCTAAGGGCGATTTGAATTTATTAGAAACCCAATTTAAAAATTGGTTGGCTTTGATGCTGCCTTTTTTGAGCAAATCCCCCCGTTGATCTTCTGATTCGGTGAAATAAGTTTCAACGCTGACTTTGGCTTCTTTTTTCACTTCTTCCAGAATCTTGTTGAGTTCGCGATAAAGATTGGTTTTGATTTGCTCGATTTCCTGCAAGCGCTCGCGACATTCTTCGATACTATATAAATCTCCTTCCAATGCTTCAACTTCTAGTAAAAGTTTTTCCCCATCTTCATTTATGGCACGACTGCGGAGTTGAATGTCTTCCCGGAGTTCTACCAAACGACTGCGGGAAAGTCTGAGGGAAGATAGCAAAGATCTGGGTGCAGCTTCTGTCATTAAAGATGCGATCGCTTTCGACAAAAAGGGTGCAAAACCCGATTTCTTCCACAGTTTATCGGCTTTGCGCTTTAATTCTTCTTCTGTCATTTCCTCAAGTTCTTCTTCCCAATCGAGGGGGAATAAATCTTGAGCCAGCGAGCGCGCACTTTGCATTTGCTGTAATTTTACATCCTTTTGCTGCTGCGATTCGACTAAAAAGCTCGTTGCCGAAAATGCCCACCTTGCGGATATTTCAAACACGCGATCGCTTGTTCCCGCATCCCCAATGCCAAATTCGGCTGCCACAAATTGCCGCACTTGTTCCGGCGTCATGTCCCCATGTTTGCGCTGGTCAACTTTATTCACCAGCACGTATAAATTCTCTTGTCCCCGTAACTCGATTACCCTTTTGACATCTTCTTTGACTTCGGCTTCGGCTTTGGTATTTAAACTGGTAAAATTCAGGACAATTAATACTGCGGAAGCCGCCCGCAATTGTTCTGCAACGACGTTACCCAAGGCGAGATTTTCCCCGGCTTCGTTTGGCCCCGGTGTATCGACTATTACCAACTTTCCTAATAAATTGGTTGACGTGGAGGTTTGAGCTTTCCAAAAGGGAGTGTAGATGCGGGGAACATCGGTAAGCGCTCGCAACGGATCTGCCATAGGATCGAGAACGCTACACAGCCGAATAATATCGTTTAAAGCCGTCAAAGTATTGTTGATGCGCTTGCACCCCGCCACCTCTTCAGAAATAGAAACTTTCGCCAGGGCTTGAATTTTCGCGGGTAATTTCGCTAAATGGGGATATTGGGCGGAAATTTTTTCTTCCACGGACTCCAGCCCAAAATCGCGCATTTTTTCCTGCAACGACAGCAACGTCTGGCGAAACACTTCCCGAATTTGATCGGTCAATATTAATAGCGGCTCAGTCCGCTGCGCCTCGAAAATAATTTCCGTGGGAATTGTGGTCATAGCAGCATTGCGCGAAGGCAGGATATCTTGACCGATGATGCCGTTGATAATTGTCGATTTCCCCGCCTTCATTGGCGCGACAATTGCCATCCGCAGTTCTAAATCTTCGACATTAATGGCTGCTTGGGTGACTTCCTGGTGAAATTCCGCGTATTTGCTGCCAGTTTCATCAAAACTCAGCGCGGTATTAGCGCGATCCATCAAACTGCTGGCTTGCCTTAGCAAGTCGCCAACTTGTTGTTGCAACTCTGGCATATTCAGCTTTTGCGCTTCACCGTTCATTTCACTCCTCACTTCCAGCAGGATCGTTAACAAAATGATATCTTCGAGATTGTGCCGCAACTTCAATGGTTGCACAAGCCGTGCCAAAATCTAGCACGGGAACTAGGAATGCGATCGCTTTGTCTATGTTGGAAACAGTCGCTTTCATCGATAAACTCAACAAAAAAGGCACTGTGAGATCAAGTTAATTTTCAGGCTTGACCTATGCAAAACCCAGCTTTTAATTTTCGTCACCTTTCAGGGGCAATACCAGTCCCACTCAAATTGACTGCATCTGGCTTGCTGTTAGCCCTACTCGGCATCCAGATCGCAGGCGCTACCACCCAGCCAGCCAATCCCCGCCCCGTTGCACAACAGCAACGAGTCGCACAAGCCGACGTTGCTAAGCAATTGGTAGGACTGTGGCAAGCACCTACAAGACCTGGTGCGCCGCCGCTAAGGTTGGTTTTTGGAGGGGATGGCAAAATGTTCATCATCCTCCCAGCCGCCTCCGGACAGGCTCAGGCATTAGATTTGAAATATCGCATCAATGCCGCAACTCGACCGATGCAGTTGGATATCATAGCCGAAGGTAACCGCTCCGCTCCCACAATTTTTGAATTAACCCCCGATCGGAAGCTGCGCTTGCAACTGCAAGGAATCAACGCCGGACGCCCCAGACCTACCGCTTTTGGTGCCAATGCCACCGTATTAGAGAAAGTTTCCGACGCCGCCAACTTGCCAGCAAATACTCGTGTCGTCCCACCTGGAGGCAATACTCCACTTCCCGGTGGGCGGTAGTTAAGGGTATGGGAAGCTCAAGAGCAGGTGAGTTCAAGAGCTCTTGAGCGGTGTAGGGGCGGGTTTGACCAGTAACCTTACAACTAAAACAGACAATTTAACTGAACCTGCCCCCAAAGGTAAGCTACTTGAAGTGCATAAACATTGCTTTTCCGGTAAAAATGAGAATTTTGCCTTAAATCTCTGTTACAATCCCACAATCCCACCGGCACACCTGCCCCTCATCTCCTTGTTAGAATCCAGTTAATTTAGTCACCCAACTTCCATGACCGAGTAGCTAGCTTTACCGGATTAATTCGGAGGGAAACGGTATCAGCCGGAGTACCCAGCTACACCAGACTAAGGCTGATCGCAGCCTACGCTTGAAAGGTCATAACCTCAATGAGATTCGCTAGTCTCAAGCGGTTCGGGGCAGAACATCACCTAGTAAAGCGAAGGCGGAACACTGACCCCACTAACAAGCCTGAAAGCATTGTTAAAGCAACCCACTACCCCGTAAGGGAGATGCAGAAATGCAAAATCACGTTTTTTTTGTCAATCAGGACGGCTCGCCGCTCAATATGCTGCACCCGGCGAGGGCGCGACAACTACAAAGCAGGGGCAAGGCGGCAACGTTCCGGACTTATCCCTACGTTGCGATGCAAAGGCAGCAAATCGAAAATCCTGTTCTCAAGCCTTATATTCTGAAAATCGACCCTGGCTCCCAGTGGACTGGATTCGCTATCCAATGTGGCGACGAGGTTGTGTTCCGCATGGAACTTACTCATCGCGGGGCTGCAATTAGTGAATCTCTTACTAAGCGGCGTGGCTTCATCCGAAGTAGGCGTTCTAGAAACCTGCGTTACCGCAAGAAAAGATTTAATCGACGTAAACCTGAAGGATGGCTAGCCCCGTCATTGATGCACCGCGTCTTGACAGTGGAAACCTGGATTAAGCGATTCATGCGCTGGTGTCCCATTGTCACGATTGAAATTGAGCAAGTACGGTTTGACACCCAAAAGCTTCAAAATCCGGAAATTTCAGGGGTTGAATACCAACAAGGAACACTTTTTGGGTTTGAAGTCCGGCAATACCTCCTAGAAAAGTGGAAGCACCAATGTGCTTACTGTGGAGCAGAAAATGTACGCCTGGAGGTAGAACACATCGTTCCTAAATCAAAGGGTGGTAGCGACAGGGTATCCAATCTCTGCATCGCCTGCCGCAATTGCAATCAAAAGAAGAGCGATCGCGATCTAGCAGATTTCTTGAAAAAAAAGCCGGACGTTTTAAAGCGAGTCCTAACTCAAACAAAGGTTCCATTAAAGGATGCAGCAGCCGTGAACTCTACCCGGTTTGCCATTGTCCGGGTCGCTAAGAAACTGTGCAGTTCGATCAATTGCTTTCCAGGTGGTAGAACCAAATTCAATCGCTGTCAACAGGGACTAAAGAAGTCACACAGTATTGATGCTGCCTGTGTGGGTGAATCGGGTGCATCTATCCAGCTAAAGACGCATCAACCGCTAATTGTGGTCTGCAAGGGGCATGGAACGCGACAAGCAAGGCGCGTCAATGCTGCTGGATTCCCAGCGGTACAGAAGGCGAAAACGGTTTACACCCACGTTAAGGCAGGTGATGTAGTTAGGTTCGCGTTACCTGCTGACCGCAAGAACGTGAAAGCCGGAATTTACACAGCGCGAGTCAAAACCCCAACTTATAAAGGGTTTGAGGTATTGCTCAACGGTTTTAGAGTAAAGATTTCTAGTTTGACACTCGCCGCTATAAATAGACGGCGATTCTTTCGAGGCATAGTAACTATGCGTAAAGAGAACCAAAATACCGAGCAACCGAGTATTCGAGTTCAGCACTGCGCGGTGCGGCGGATAAAGGGGCGAATGCGATTCGC
>NZ_JBHFNP010000060.1:0-3434 GCF_041929235.1 Microseira sp. BLCC-F43 | reverse complement strand
AGTCTTTTGATCTGGTACAGAGATGGTGAATGCCGTGCCCCAAAAGATCGTGGGTGTGGCGATGTTTGAGGGTAGGGGCAAGGCAGCGAAGTCTTTTGATCTGGTACAGAGATGGTGAATGCCGTGCTACTACATATCGTGGGTGTGGCGATGTTTGAGGGTAGGGGCAAGGCAGCGAAGTCTTTTGATCTGGTACAGAGATGGTGAATGCCGTGCTAGTACAGATCGTGGGTGATTGATTGGCGGCAGTATAGGTTTTTACAAGCGGTATTGTCCTCTTTATCACCAACTGTTTTTAATTGCACCGATTGTACTTTCGGCGAGTAACAGGCAAACTTAAGAATGGTTGGTTGGCTTGAAGCGTCTGTAATTCTAAGGGGTGTGAGGAATAATGCTTAAGCAACTGAAAAACCCAATTTCTCTGGCTTTGGGTACAGGACTATCGGCTCTGGTGCTGGGAGCTGGTATAGCAATAGTAAGATGGGATGATGTGCAGCGGCTAGCCCCCCAATTAGCGCAGTTGCAACAGCTAGACTCGAAGTCAGAAGCGCAGCAACAAGCACAAGAAGATCCTAAATCCGCCGTTTTGCCTTTGGCGACAGTTTCCCCCCAACAGCGGGCGTCTCAATTAGAAGCGATCGCATCCGGGGCATCTTCCCTCGACAAAAGTCGCGCCCGCTATCTCCTGGCAAGCGACTTGATCGCCCAAAAGCAAGGCAAAAAGGCGCTGTCTTTATTAGAAGGATTAGAACAAGATTACCCGGTAATGGCTGCTCACGTGGCTATGAAGCGCGCCCAAGCTTATGAAAGTATCCCAGATAAGGCCAAAGCAACGGCTGCTTGGCAAGAATTATTAGAAAAATATCCGGAAAACCCGGTGGCGGCGGAAGCGCTGTTTGTTTTGGGACGCAAGGATGCGAAACTTTGGGATCGATCGCTCGCTTCTTTCCCCAGTCATCCCCGTACAATCGAAATTGCCCGCGAACGATTAAAGAAAACTCCCAATCAATTATCCCTGTTATTGCTATTACTCAAACACGACCAAGATAGCCGGGATATCGGTACTGTTTTAAATCAACTCACGATTCAACATGGGGCGCAATTAAAACCGGAAGATTGGGAAGCTATTGCTTTTCTCCTCTGGCAGCGCCGAGAATACGGGCAATCTGGAAAAGCTTATGCTAAAGCACCCGCGACGCCCCGCAACGTTTATCGCGCGGCTAGGGGACAGCAGTTGGGTGGGTTTAAAAATGAAGCGATCGCGCTGTATCAACAACTCGTGCGCGACTTTCCCACCGCTAAAGATACAGGCTTGGGGTTAATCCGTTTATCCCGCATATCTCCACAGCAAGATGCGCTAATTTATCTCGATCGCGTTATTAAAGAATTTCCCGATCAAGCTGGTGCAGCGCTGTTAGATAAAGCCAAAATTCTAGAGAAAATCAAAAGTACCAAGTCTGCCTCGCAAGCGCGTCAATTAGCGCTGAAAAAATACGGCAATTCCGATGAAGTCGCCCAATTCCGTTGGGATGCAGCGCGTCAGAGAGCAAAAGCCGGGGATTTTTTAGGTGCTTGGCAATGGGCGCAGCCAATTTCTCGCGAACATCCCGAAAGCGAATTAGCACCCGAAGCAGCTTACTGGGTTGGCAAATGGGCTACTAAATTGGGACGTGCAGCAGAAGCCAAAACTGCTTACGAATACGTCATCAGCCGCTATCCGGAATCATACTATGCATGGCGGTCCGCTGGCGAATTAGGTTGGAATGTGGGCACGTTTACCACAGTACGCCAGTTAATTCCCCAAATAGTGCGCCCGCCAGAAAAACCCTTGTTGCCAGCAGGTTCTGAAACTGTGAAAGAACTGTATCAATTGGGACAGAAAAAAGATGCGCGGTCCCTCTGGCAAGCCGAATTTAGCAATTACATTCAACCCACGATCGCCGAACAATTTACCGACGGCGTACTGCTGTTAGGAGTAGGGCAAAATATCCAAGGAATTACTCAACTTGAAAGTTTGGGATGGTGGCGCGATACGGATGAAGAAGAAGCCCAATTAGCCTCACTCAAAAAACAACCGGAATACTGGCAAGCCCTTTATCCATTCCCATATCTAGAATTGGTGGAAAATTGGTCAAAACAGCGTCAACTTAACCCCTTATTAGTCATCTCCCTCATCCGACAAGAATCGCGATTTGAAACCACCATCCGTTCCGTTGCCAATGCAATTGGGTTAATGCAAGTTTTGCCTTCTACCGCTGCATGGATAGCGCCACAAATTAACCTGAAAAATTATGCACTAGAAAATCCCAACGATAATATCAACCTCGGCACTTGGTATCTCGATCACACCCACGAAACCTACAACAATAATTCGCTTTTAGCCGTCGCGAGTTATAATGCTGGCCCCGGAAATGTATCGAAGTGGATACAAAAGTATGGCTTAAACGATCCCGATGAATTCGTGGAAGACATTCCTTTCCCAGAAACCCAAGGTTATGTGAAGCACGTGTTTGGCAACTACTGGAACTACATGCGATTTTACAATCCAGAAATCGCCCAAAAATTACAACAGTTGCCAACAAAGTAATAAATCATACCCTGTCGGGTAGCCACACTAATTGCTAACGGCTAAGCAATTAGCAATTAGCAATTAGCAATTCAATTCATGTCATTCTGATCGATTAAATTCTCGCAAGTATTCCAATCGGTTTTTAACGCAGCAACAGAAGCTTGAAAGTCGGAGTTATAGGGGCTATGACAAACCAAAAAAACCCGATAAAGATTAAACCCCAAGTCGATAAATTCTCCCATAGCAGGGACTCGATTTACTTCAAGCACTTGTTGTTTGGACGGGTTGTTCTTGTCTTCTTTGAGGTATAAACAAATCCTGATCATTGTCTTGCGCCTTGATGAATTATGTGTATATGTTTTGGATAGTAGATGACCCTTAATTGCATCAGCAGTGGGTGATTGGTAATGAAAAAATTACCGACTACCCAGCTACGTGCAACAATGTCTGCGAAGTTATCTCAAACGAGTAGCTTCAGTTCGCAGAGAATAGATTTCGGTGAATTGTTACAAAACTTTAAAAGAAGCGTGTGAGAAACCCGGTTTTTTGGCAAAACCGGGTTTCTGGGTTTTAACGGCAAATAGTTCTTGAATATTACGAAGTGGCTTTTTTTTGAGCTTCTATCCAATCTGGAATAATCTCGCGGATTAACTCGGCAGGTATGCGCGCGCGCTCAATGCAAACCTGCCGAAATGCAACTTAGGTCAATCCCTGAGTAATTTTCTCATCTTCTTGCACCACACTGGAGGACTTTTTTTGAGCTTCTACCCACTCCTCAATAATCTCCCGTACCAATTCTGTGGGGTTGCGATCGCGCGCATGACAGATTTGACGGAAAACCTCATCAGCTTTCACACTCAAGCGG
>NZ_JBHFNP010000006.1:0-11452 GCF_041929235.1 Microseira sp. BLCC-F43 | reverse complement strand
CGCAAAACAAGGACTTAGGAAAAAACAAAGGTTTTAAAGCCTCGGTTGTAGTTCGCACCCTTAAGCGTGCGCCTACACAAACGAAGTCCGCAAAACAAGGACTTAGGAAAAAACAAAGGTTTTAAAGCCTCGGTTGTAGTTCGCACCCTTAAGCGTGCGCCTACACAAACGAAGTCCGCAAAACAAGGACTTAGGAAAAAACAAAGGTTTTAAAGCCTCCGTTGTAGTTCGCACCCTTAAGCGTGCGCCTACACAAACGAAGTCCGCAAAACAAGGACTTAGGAAAAAACAAAGGTTTTAAAGCCTGCGTAGGCAGGCTTTGCTTGTGTAGCCGCACCCTTAAGGGTGCGGCTTCTGAAAATATCTACTCGCTAAATTCCACCCAAAATGACATACAAAGTAGAAACCGAAAACTTCTTCAAGGACTTAGATAAAGTTGCCAAAGCACGCTATCAAGTTGCTGGCAGTTTGGGCAAAATTGCCGCTACCTTGAAAACCGCAGAATCCGCCGGAGAATCTGCCTCTGGTAGTTTGGGATTAGAAAGAGACATCGAAGACATCAACCTCGCCAGCGATAAATTACGTAAAGGCGTATTTCGCCTCCTAGTTTTAGGAGATATGAAACGAGGAAAAAGCACATTCCTCAACGCTTTAATCGGAGAAAACTTATTACCCAGCGATGTCAATCCTTGCACGGCAATTTTAACCGTTTTACGCTACGGAAAAGACAAGAAAGTAACGGTTTACTTTAGCGACGGCAAACCACCGGAAACGATAGATTTCAAAGATTTCAAGCAACGCTATACCATCGACCCTGGGGAGGCAAAAAGGCTAGAACAAGAGAAGAAACAAGCCTTTCCCGATGTGAGTCACGCCATCGTCGAATATCCCTTACCGCTGTTAGAAAAAGGCGTGGAAATTGTTGATAGTCCGGGGTTAAACGATACGGAAGCAAGAAACGAACTTTCTTTAGGGTATATCAATAATTGTCACGCAATTCTGTTTGTTCTCAGAGCATCTCAACCTTGCACTTTGGGAGAACGTCGCTACCTGGAAAATTACATCAAAGGTCGAGGTTTGAGCGTTTTCTTCTTAATCAATGCTTGGGATCAGGTGAAAGAAGCTTTGATCGATCCGGATGATGAGGAAGAATTGCAAGCAGCAGAAACAAAATTGCGGAAAGTTTTTAAAGCCAATCTGGCTGAATATTGCTATGTGGATGGTTACGATATTTACGATGAGCGGGTGTTTGAAATTTCTGCGATTAAAGCCTTGCGGAAACGGATTAAAAACCCGATGGTTTCTTTGGAGGGAACTGGTTTTCCCGAGTTTATGGGGGCATTGAATACATTTTTAACTAAAGAACGCGCGATCGCAGAACTCAGACAAGCCCGCACCCTCGCCCGCCAAACCCAAAACCACGTCCGCGAAGCTGTAGAACGACGTTTACCATTATTGGAGCAAGATGTCAATGGATTGAAACAAAGAATTAGTTCCGTTGAGCCTGAATTCAACAAACTAACAGAGATTCGCAATCAATTCCAGCAAGAAATCAGAAACTTGAGCGCTACGAAATCTAAAGCGATCGCTGATTCTTTCCGTTCCTACGTATTAAACTTAGGCAACACCTTTGAAACCGATTTCTTACGCTATCAACCCGAACTGAGATTTTTAGATTTCCTCAGTCAATCCCGCCGCAAAGACTTTGAAGACGGACTCAAAAAAGCCTTCGAGCAATACATCAGCGATAAACTCGCCGCTTGGAGTTTAACCGCAGAACAAGAAATGACTGCGGCTTTTGGGCAACTCAGCAAAAGTGCGGCAAATTATGGCGCTTCCTACACCAAAGTCACCGACATCATCACTGAAAAATTAACCGGAAAAAAAGTACAACCAATCATCGGTACATCTACTGAAGATAACTCGCCAGCTTGGGCAAAATGGGCAATGGGATTATTTTCTTTAGCACGAGGAAACCTGGCAGGTGTAGCGATGGCGGGCGCAGGTTTCGATTGGAAAAATATCCTGCTGAATTTAATTACAGTATTCAGCATCAGCGCCATTATTGCTTCGTTTACCGGAATTGTTCTAGGCCCCCTTTATCTGGCATTATTAGGAATGGGTGTAGGAGTGTTGCAAGCCGACGGAGCCAGGAAAGAATTAGTCAAAGCGGCGAAAAAAGAGCTAGTGAAATATCTGCCGCAAGTCGCGAACGAACAAGGACAAATGATTCACGACGCAATTAAAGAGTGTTTCGATACTTACGAAAAAGAAGTATCAGAACGCATCGACGATGACATCAAATCTCGCAAGGCAGAGTTAGATAACTTGCTGAAGCAAAAGGAAACTTATGAAGTGAATCGCGAGACAGAATTAAAGCGGTTAAAAAGTTTAGAAAATGAGGTAACTTCGGAGGTGAGGAGTGTGGAATCGGTGTATCAGGATTTGTTGGAATCGGTGATTTGAATGTTAGTTCAATTAAACCGAGTTGGCGATACAGCCCGCCCAAAAATAAATTTCCGGGCTGTAGAGACGTTACATGTAACGTCTCTACAAGCCAGGGATTAAAATACCTGGCGGGCTGGCGGAATAGCGAACGATCGCAGCGAGCGCATACCTAACAAAAGAGAGTTAAATTATGAACAACTGGCCTAATTGGATTCCGAAACCAAATGCGTGGATGAGTGCAATTCTCTTAATTTTGCTCGTGAGGGGATTGGCAGTTATCCTCAGAGTAATTGTGGAACTTGGTCAATCTATGACTTGGCTTCCACCTAAGTTGCAAATCTTGTTGTATTACGGCGCTTTACTGTCGCCAATTTTAGCGATCGCAGTCGTCCATCATTGGCTGCACGTGTTTTTAGATCGGTCATTTCCCAACACGCGATCGCCTGAAATCACCCCCTCCAATAGCATATTTCCCGGTTTGATGAGTTGGTGGGAAGGCTTTTATGGTTGGATGGCGATCGCACTCGCTTTTATCGTCAGCAGCATGATTTCGATTATCTTTTGGCCCTCGCCTAATTTGCTATACGGAACGCTTGCTTGGTGGGATGAATTGAAAGATTTATTCACCATTGATACTCTCTATCGACTCATTACTACTGCCTATCTTTACCAGTTTGAACATATAGTACGGCAGCATTTAATGTCGGTTGGTGCTGAGCGATCGCATCGATAGAAAGCTTCGGGTGCGTTACACTTCGTTAACGCACCCTACTAAACAAACTGCCCCATAGGAACATTGATATGCAACAACCAGAAAATTACCACAACCTCGCCAACAATCTCAGATTCGCACTAGGCATCCTCGAACTCGATAAAACTTCCCAAGTTTATCGAGATGCAACCTTAATCTGCAACTATCTAGAAAATCCCACTTTCCGCATCGCTGTTTTTGGCCCTTTTAATTACGGCAAATCAACCCTACTCAATGCTATGCTGGGACAGCGTACTCTCCCCATCGATTTAATTCCCACGACTGGTGCTGCTATTCGCGTCAAATACGGGGAAGAATTACAAACTCGCATTACTTTAAAAGATGGCAGAAAAATTAGCGAACAAGGGACTGATATTCTCAAACAATTTGCCATCCTCGATGACAACAGGCGAATGCGAGAAGATGTCGCCGAAGTTGAAGTTTTCTGCCATCATCCCTTCCTGCAAACGGGGGTAGAATTCCTCGACTTACCCGGAACAAACGATCGCGAGGAACAAGATAACCTAGTCCGCGACCAATTATTGAGTGCAGATTTGGTAATTCAACTCTTAGATGCCCGCAAGTTAATGACATTAGGCGAACGGGAAAATTTACGCGATTGGTTGCTCGATCGAGGGATTAAAACTGTCGTTTTTGTCGTCAATTTCCTCAATTTAATGGAACCCGAAGAACAAAAACAAATCTACAGTCGCTTGCGGTTTGTTGCCGAAAGTTTTCGCTCGGATTTACCCGATAATTTTAGTAACCTTTACCGCGTCGATGCCTTACCCGCTTTGAGAGCAAGGCTCAAAGGAGATGCGTCGGCAATTCAGACAACTGGACTCTCGGCTTTTGAATCGGCACTGCAAAGTATTGTGGCAATTCAACAAGAGAAAAGCGGCAGTTGTAGGGTGGGGCGTGTGGATGCGATCGCCACCCAACTCACCCAATCTCTCCAAACCAAATATCAAACCATTTCCACCGAATTAGAAGCCGCCCAAACTAAACACAATACCAAAATACAAATCCAACAAAAAGCCGAAAAACTGATAAAACAAGGCTTTGAAACTAGCCTCACCGAATTGCGGAACTGGCTATCATTGTCAAATTTATTAAACCGCTATCAATCAGAAGCCGCCGCAGCTTTAGGGCAAAATCAATTTAAAACCTGGGAAACCGAATTTTTCCAACCTGCTTTGGTAAAGCATCAACAAGAAATTGTCAAGTGGGTGCAGCAAGCTTGTGAATTTTTCAATCAAGAATCTCCGGGAGATTTAATTATCTCATTACCGACTTCCCCAGAAATATCGCTGCCATCGCCACCAACAAATAAACCCAAAATTTCAGAAGATTTGACCGATACTGCCCCAGTCGCCGTCGCAACGGGTTTGGGTTGGGTTTTAGGTGGTCCAGTGGGTGCAGCCGTTGTAGGAAGTGCAGCCTATCTTTTAAATCGGAATGTCAAACAAGATAAGCCAAACAACTCAGTTGCTTATCAAAATCAAGCAGCACAAATTTGTGCCGATGCGGCTCAAGATTATCTGACTCGCTTTAGTAATGAAGCGCTGACAACGCTTAGTCAATATGAAGAAAAAGCCCAAAAAGTAATTAATTTTCAGATTCCTGCCGAGCCAATAGAAATTACTAACAAGCGCTATCAGCAGAATTTATTGCACAATTGCTGGGAAAACTTGCAGAGGGAATTAGAGGCGGTGAAGGGATTATAGATACTAGAATCCCGGTTTCTTAAAGAAACCGGGATTCTGTCGTTGAGCGATCGCAAAAGTAGGGGCACGGCATTTCAATACCCTCCGCGTCAGTTTAATCTTGTTGACGCCGTGCCCCTACACAACATTTCAATACCCTCCGCGTCAGTTTAATCTTGTTGACGCCGTGCCCCTACACAACATTTCAATCGCCTCCGCGTCAGTTTAATCTTGTTGACGCCGTGCCCCTACTCTCAGTTGAAAATTGCTGTAAAGACGCAACCATTAACAGCAAGAAGAGGTTTTCCGAAAAAACGTTCCAATTTGTTGTAGCAGATACTTATCTACAACAAGTAGGGACACGGCGTCAGTAATTTTTGTTTTCAACGCAAAGATATTCCCATGTTCCCTACTCAACAAATTTATGCCGCAGTCATGACAACAATGGTGCCAGTTTCTGCCAAACTACGACCTAGTGCTTAAAGGAGATTTCATCTATGAGAAGAATAGCTGCATTCCGCCTGGTTTCAGCTGCAATCGCGATCGCTCTGTTGATAGGAGAAACCAAGAACAGCACCGCCCAAATTTCTCCTACACCCGGTACGCCGCAGATGATAACGAACCAACGGGCGATTACAGTAGTGGGTCAAGGTTTGGCTGTTGCACCAGCGGATACAGCAAAGATAGAGTTTCGCTTCGGCAATCGCGCACCCACGGATCAACCAACCCAGGCGACTGTAGCATCTGCGGATAGTAATTTGGCTCTGCCGGTAGAAATAGCCCTCCAGCCTGTGGTTGATGCTTTAGTTGCGATTAAAGTCCCCCTTGGTAACATCCAACTGCAAAGCAGTTCGTTGGACAATCCCAAGCTGGTGGTGCAGGTGAACAAACCAACGCGCGATCGCGTCCAAGAAGTGGTAAAAGTTGTAACGAAGGCACTTTCTAGCGATAACAACTTGTTTATCCAGGGTATCGGTGCCGAGTATGGGGTAAAAAACTGCGTGCCATTAGAACGCACTGCACGCCGCGCCGCACTGCGAGATGCGCTGACACAAGCTCAAATTATTGCCTTCGACCTCGGTATCAAAGTTGGCGACATCCTATTCGTGACGGTATATCCCAGCTTCGGTTCTCCCGCTTCCTCATCTTGCGGTTCTAAAGTTGGAGTTCCAGTCTCTTCCATATTCTCAGTCAGTGAAAGTATGCCTCCCTATGACCCCTCTGCTAACCCAGAGGTCAAGTTGAGGATGCAAGTGAGTATCACCTACGGGATCCAATAACTCGATAAAACAGCTTGTGCGGCAGCCTAATACTATCTGTTGCCAACTGTTGACTACGATCTAAATCACTACTTTTGGGTGATACCGTCACATCTTTACAAACTCTTTAATCACAAAATTAGCCATAGGATTCTCACATTTAAATAAAGTCTGCGATCGCTTGTTGCGCTCAAGAAAAGCTTCATATTAGAAGCATCGAGTTCATTTTATTAGCCATGCAAGTTGAAGTGTCCCTCCTACCCTTTGGCATCGCCGAACTATTTGCCGAAGTTAACAAATCTGGCAAAATTACACTCGCCGATCGATATGGATTAATGGCTGCCCTATTAGAGGATACCCTCACCGAAGAAGACAAAGGCGCCATCGACCGAATACTATACTCTGTCCGCAAGGGAAGGTTGAAGGTGGTCAACGAACTCTCTACCATGCTGTAAATTTTGAGCGACTCAAGATCTAAAAGATCCTAAATTTTATATGAATTAAATAGACAAAAAATACAAACTCGCGCTTACCTTCGGCTGATCTTTATACATATTTAACTTTAATAGCCTATGCCTCCAGAGAGAGTTGGAATTGCGCCTCGCGCTTGACCAACTCTCTCTCTTTCTTAAATTAGATGTGTTCTTGACAATCGCTCACTTCCTGCACCAAAGATTCCGGCAGTTGGCGAATTTTGGCTATGGTTTCATCATGTAAAGTCATCGGTTTTCCTCGGTTGCTATCTGCATCTAAGATAATTCGGTATCGGTTGCGCGTGGGGGGCGGTTTGATGAATTTACTGCGTTAATTGCACAAATTTCTCGTCAAATCCGCCCCTACAGCACTAATAGACTTGTCCAAAAACTCTTGTGGGGTGGGCGTCTCGCCTGCCCTTGAGGTTGTTTTCTGCAAAGGTCTATTAGACTTGTCCAAAAACTCTTGTGGGGTGGGCGTCTCGCCTGCCAAAGAGTTTGTTTGTTGAACCTGTCTATTGTCCTCCCCCGCTCTCTATTTGCAGGAGAGGGAGCCGTTTTTCCTTATCCTCGAATAGCAACTTTTTCTTCAGTTGCAGGCATTTCTAGTTTGAGCGGAGGATCGAAGACCACAATAAAGGAAGCGTGGGGTATCAACTGTCGCAACCGCTGTAGGTGACCTTCTGCATCAGAGCGACTGCGGAATCGAGCTACAATTATCCGCTGCATGTTGGGAAGCAAACGCGCGATCGCCCAACAATTCAGGCGATCTCGGTAGGCAATAGAATGGGTATTTTGTGGCATGATTAATTTATCCAAAAAACAACAAAGGATAAGGCGTTAGCAAGTCTCTTGGCGGCGATGCACTAACGCCTTTTCCATCAAAATTAAAGCGCAATATCACAATTACTGTCAACAGTCAAGACTTAGCGCTAAGTTTTAACGCTAAGTTTTAACGCTAATCTATTCGTGAAGTGTGGCGATCAATGGATATCAGAGATGCGATCGCGCTTTTACCTTAAAAGAGTTTCAATTTCTTCATCAGTAAAGCCAAATTGCCTAAAAATACGCAACACATAAGCGGGTGACATTTCTCCAGCACCCATGTCAATTGGGACAACTCTCCTTTGCTCCTCAAATTCACGGATGTACAACCGATGCTCGCCCTTTCCTTCTCTATAAAATAAGCAACCGCCGCGCTCTAAAATTTTAATCAACGCTTTGGGCTTGAGGGCGGTTATATTTTTAGGCATATACTTTCCTTAATTCATAAATATCCTGACTCTGTTCCTCGCCCTGAATGGTTAAAAATTCGTGGAGTTCTTCTATAGAAATAGGAGCAGTATAAATATCCGGTTCACTTTCATACACTTCTGAGAAAGACTCAATTGCATCTCTCAGCTTACTAATCGCATTTTCTTGACTATCTCCCTGTCCTACCAATCCATTTTCTAAGCACAAAGCCACCCAATAGCCTGCACTTTGTCTGAGTACCACTGTGTAAAAGTCCATCTTTTCACCTGCTGCTATCCCATCTTGGCTTTGGTTCCATCTGCGATCGCTTTGTTGTCGCCTAAATCTAAGATACCTTCAGTCAACAAGAGTTGGTGCGATTCTTGGAGCGATAGCTTCGCTTCACGCGCAGCGTGCCTTTGGCATATCGCAACGCTTGATCTCTCGCCCATCCCCTGCCACGAAGTGCTACACTTGCATGTGCTAAGTAGTCTTTCTAACTTACAGCCAAATTCATTGCAGATTATAATATTAAATATATCTGTTATAATTCAGTTATAACTTAGACGCAATAGGAGAATTTATTGGCATCAGATGAGCTAGAAACTATCGAGATTGTTGAAGCGGATATTATTGATTCAACGGTTGAGGTAGGAAGTGGTTGTATTTGGCAAGGTAGTGGTAAAGAGCCTCAATGGGATAATCCAAAATCAACAAAAGCTTACGATCATATTATTCGTCATCATGCTTCTAAGCTGAAACTTAGTAATTTACAGGGAAGAGCGGCTAGCAAGAATCAAGCTCAGGGACAATGGTTAAATGAGCAAGATTGGGTAATAGCCGAAAAGTTAATTCCGAAGTATTATGGGCAGTATATTATTAAGTTTAATCCTCCGATAGGTAGAGTTTATCATCCTGATGGTGGAATTACTGAAAATGTTTATTATCTTCAAATAGGGAGAAATGCTGACGGAACAATTAAATACGCCTATCCGGTTGTTAAACCTAAATAAAAGAATTGAAATCGAGGTAAGTTAGGATGAACGTAACAAGTAATTTTAATTGGAAAATCGGCGAACGCAATCTAGAAAATTATGCGTTACCTCCTGACGATCCGCTAGGGGAATTATCTGCTTTTGAATTAGGGTTACGCCGTTTTTGTTATGAGTGCGATCGCCAAGTAATTGTAGAAATTGGCGATATCCAGTTTACTGTGTTTTTTGAACCGGATATTTGTATGTTATTAGAAGATCGGTTTCCCAAACAAATTGGGGAATTAGAACAGGGTAAAAGTATCCGGATATATTTTGCATAAAGTTATCATATTACCGCAATATTAACGCCTATAGGTGAGCGGATTAATTGTCAATTAAGGAAGTTTGGTTATCAGCATAGTCAGCAGGATTATGAGTTGGATAAACAGCAAGTTTTAGCAGAGTTAAGAAAGTTTTTGGTTGAGGTGATGGGATTGGCGGTTGATAATGGTTATGTGACTTTAGAGGATAAGGAAAGGTTTATTGCTCCAGCTTTTCCTCAGAAGGTACAATCGGTAATAGTGGTGTGATTAAGAATGCGATGGCTGACGCCTCGGCTATCGCCTACGCACCCGATAAATTCACCTCATACAAAAAAGCCGCGCCCTGCAAACTCCACCAACCAACCCCACATAGTCTAAAAAATGCTACAATCGGTAAATTGGTAAACTAAGTAAATTAATTGAATACCTTCTTTCTCGTCCTCCTGAAGCCAGATTTAAAGATATTAGTTATGTCCTGGAAGCGTTCGGTTATCAGGAAGTTAGATCGCGAGGAAGTCATCACGCTTTTGAGAATGAGCAAGGAGAAGTCATTATTATCCCTAAAAAAGGCGGGAAAAAAGTCAAACGAACTTATATTGAAGAAACCATTAGATTACTAGATTTAGAAAACTGGAAAGATGAAAACTAATTCTCAGCTAGAGCATCAATCTTTAGAATATTATCTCTCTTTAAAATATCCGATGTCTATTTACCCAGAAGACGATGGAGGATATACAGTAATTATTCCCGATCTACCAGGTTGTATGAGTCAGGGAGAAACCTTAGAAGAAGCGCTAGAAAATATTAATGAAGCGCGAGAGTTATGGATAGAAACTGTTTATGATAGTGGGAAAAAGCCAATTCCTTTACCTTCTAAACGAATTGCGATCTAAAAAGAGCGATACCTGCGGCAAGCTACACTAACGCACCTGAAAAAGGCATATCATCAGAAAGGGCGATCGCGCTCAAGGAAAATAGCGATAAAATTCCTTTCGGTGTATTACCCTGTAAAACGTAACTGTTTCGCCATCAAATACAACACCGATGCGATAGTCGCCTAATCGAATTCGATAAGCATTTTCATATCCCTTTAGCTTTTTCAAGTTGGCGAGATCTTCAAAATTAGGTATGTTGGGTATCTCTTCAAAAACCAGTGCTTGAATAGATTCAAACACAGGCGTACTTTTAAGTGCCTTGATGTCTTTAATAAAACTAAGTAGATACTCTGTATTCACTCTTTTTCAAGTTCTGCTAGCGCTTCATCTAAATTAAGGGGGGTTTCATCTTTTACTTCCATCATCGCAAGTACGAGTCCTTCATCCTCCATAGCTTCTAGGAGGCGCTGATAATCGCTAAAATTGATAACGACTTTTTGGATAGTACCGTTAGTGTCAGTTATCAGTTCTTTAACAAAGGGATAATCTTCAGCTTTCATTTAAGTTTTGGGCTTGATAGTTATATTATTAATGTAGCGCGATCGCGTAGCGTGCCGGAGGCATATCGCTTGAATAACTACAGGCGATCAAAATCATCAGAACTCAACCATAGTCTGTAGGGTGCGTCAGCTAGTCAAGTTCGTTATCTCATCGATACATTTTTTGGTTTGACGCACCATACTATAGCTGCTAGCGATTCCGATTTGGAAAACGAATCGCACGTCCTTCTGTGGCACTGCGTTGACGGCTGCGGTTACGAGGATTATTCCAGAATGTAGTTACTATTCTACCGTTCTGCGTCACTACAGTAGCATTACGACCTTCATAGCGGACTCTGGTTCTACCATTATGTCCGCGTCGATGCGGTTGACGAACAACCCTACCTTCTCGAACTGCTTGAAGTATATCTCTGGCAGGAATGTTGTCTTGTCTCCTACTGGTTTGACCGTGCTGTCTGGGGGTAGGCAAAAAGCCGCGAAGACGAGTTCCAATAATGCCAGTACGAGGTATTGGATTGCGAGGACTCCGATTTAAACGAATGCGAGGTCTGGCAAATGCTGCACCCAGATCAGAAAGCAGAATTACAGCAGTTACAAGTAAAGCTAAAACTGATTTGAAACGAGATGTTTTCATCAGCGATTCTCCTTGCTAGTTGATGAGGCTGAATAATAGCCTAAAAAATACTTTATAGCGGTTTGTAACCCCGTTGAATACAGCCCTTGTGGCTTCGTTTTTTTTTGGGGCCCCCCCACGGGGGGGGGCAAAACAAAAAAAACCCCCAACAAAACAAAAAAATAAAAAAACAAAAAAAAAAATAAAAAAAAAAAAAACACACAAAAAAAAAAAAAA
>NZ_JBHFNP010000059.1:0-12114 GCF_041929235.1 Microseira sp. BLCC-F43 | reverse complement strand
CTGCTGGCGGCAAGGAGACAGGCGACCGAACAAACTAACCTGCGATTAGATGGGCAAGTCCCGTCTTCCAAAGGAAGATTTCCTCCAGTCAGAGTGGGTCGCCACAAAAGTTTTAATTCCTGATACTGAGACTCACCGATGCTGTACCTAGCAATAGGGAGAGCCAGAAAGAGGTTGATAGCGTTGCGTGCACCCCCTCGCATGGACGGCATGGGGTGGCTTCAGTGAAACGAGTTCTTTATGCTCGTCGAGAAGTAAGGGAGGTGCTGTCAAATTGCTTAAATTCCAAATACGAATCGAGCCTTCGCCATCTCCTGTCGCCAACCACAAACCATCTGAACTAAATGTTACCGCTGAAACAGCTTCTTGATGACCTTGTAGAACTGTACTGGGGATTAAGGTTTCGGTCTTATTTGCTAAATTCCAAAGAATTGCCGTGTGGTTGCTAGAGCGAAGAAAGCCACCTCCTTGCGTACCTCCAGCAGTAACCAGCCAACGATTGTCTGGACTGAAGCTGACAATACTAACGAAGTCCGGAGAAGCATCTAAAACTATAGCTGTTTCTGCTGGATTTTCCGCTTCTAAATCCCAGAGTACCGTTTTACCATCGTAGCTTCCTGTTGCCAACCAACGATTGTTTGGACTCAGTGCTACAGCGAGCACCTGGTTACTATGATTCTTTAATCCCCGCCCACCGATATTTGCTAAACTATCTCTTAAGGCTTGTTCCATCTCCGGTACGCGTGGATCGCCAGGGCGCAGAACTTGCGGAGCTTCGGCTGCAAGTAACAAGCTTAACTGGGGTTGACTTTCGCGAATAGCCTGAGATTGAGCCGCAATTTGCTGCGCTAGAGCAACCCGTTTTCTCTGTTCTGCCTTGGCTTGCAGTTCTCTAACCCGGCTTCTTTGAAGTTCTCTTTCGTCAATACTATTTTGAACAAACTCCATCTCTCGAAGGTTCATCCATTTATCAGTTTGTTTCAATATCTTTTCCAGCTGGTTGAGGCGATCGCCATCCGGCAACAAAGCGCCTTGATTTCTAGCCCAATCATTAGCTTGTGCAGTCAATCGCTGCTGGAGTTCCAGAGTTTCTTTTGCCTTCTCTTCATCGATCCAGTTCTGCAATGTTCCCCAACCCCGCACCAGAAAATCGTGGGCTGGTTCCACATAAGGTTCTCCTGTTTCCTGTTGTCCCTTTACCAGCAGACGAGCTTCAACAAGGCGGTTGATAACTTGTTCTCTGCGATTGTTTTCTGCATCATCTGGATACACCAATTCAGACTCGGGTGCAACCTAATTCCTTGTCTTCACCTATCTTGTTGTATTCTTCAGTTGCCCTGCGAGTTAAAGAACCTGCAACACCACCTTGTTTATCAAACTCAGCATCAATTCTCAGGGCGCGATCGCTATACTTCGGATCTTTCCACTTTTGAGTGAGTTTCAAGTAAAGTTCGCTCAAAGTGAAAGATAGCAAAGGCAAAGCACCCGGCATTTGTCCTACTTCATCAATCAGCCTATCTACTAAATTGGGTGGCTCAAAATAGAGTGCCATTTCCGAAGCAGGTCGCTCGATCGCTTGCCGTAACTCATCAGATCGCATCGCTCTGACTGGAAACCTAGCCTTACTCCAGTATGACTTAAGCGCCTCTGAGTTCAAAAAACGAGGTTCAAAATCCGATCGCAACGTGACTACAATCCTTAGTTGTGGCAGATTAGCCGCTAAAGTTGTCTCCAGCAGGTTCAAAAATACTTGCCATTCCTGAAGCTTGTTGTCCTGTTTATTTTGCCCAATGCTAGGCGGACTGAGGGTAATTAACTCCTCAAATTGGTCAATTACCAGCAACAGTTTGAAACCCGGATGCTGTAGACTCCAAGCTGTTACAATCTCTCCGAAATAATTCTGGTCTGACTGTAGGCGTTATCTAAGTGTATTCCAAGTAGCCAAACACGTCTTATTTAATAAATTATATCGCCAAAATTTTTGAATTTCTTGCTGCGAATTTTGTGATTATGCAATTTTACAAACAGCGGATAATTACTCTAAATTATGAAGCAGCGATAATAACTTTGCTTGTTGATTCTCCCTATGCCAAATTTCTGCAATTTGGCTAAATTTCTCTTTCTCTTCTTGCAGTAACTTAGTTTGTTGGCTTTCCTTTCCATTTTCTTTAGTAGAGTCAGCAATTTCGGTTTCTAATAGCTTAATTTTTTCTGGCACAACCTCCGTGATAAAATCCAGTTCAGCTAGCTCAGTAGGTACAGAAACATTAGCGAGCGGCAGAATTGTCCTAGCTAAGGATAAGAAAGGAGACTCCCCAGGACGCATGGGAGTCAAAATTTCCCACTGGTTGGCATAGTTAATTGGTATAAATTTAGAACTAGGAAATAAAAAGCCTGGTTTAATTTTAGGAAAAGCTTTGATAAATGCCAATGTTAATATGTAATAACTGGCTAAAATAACTTCAAAATTATCTGGCTTAGATATATGCCTTAATAAACGAATCAAACCCGCTTTCACAAGACTAGATTTACCAGAACCAGAAATGCCTAAAACTACAGTAAAAACTTGATTAAGAGTGGCATTTTTATCATATAATTGTTGCACCATTTCATAAAAAAAAAGCGGAAATGCTTCTCATCAAAAGGTTTTAGCCCTCGGTAACGATTGTTATTTTCATTGGTTTATGGTGCAGGTTTGAGTTGCTATGGGTTAAAATTTAGAGGATTAAAAATGTATTCGCCTCGGTCGTGTTGATGCAGTGGCCAAAGTCCGGGAGTTTGGGATTCACTGGAGAGTTTTTCGACTTCATCGCGCAGATAGATATAGAGTTCGGGTGCTGTAATCACCCCATCTTTAGTTAAATCGGCTTTCATATCTCGCAACGCCTCAATCAGTGCTATAGCAAAAGGCGAGTGCGGCTCATTTTCTAACTCTACAATTTGGCGTTGGTCTGTTAAAAAATCTATAGCTTCTTGGTTATAAGCAGCAGATGTAATGGCTTGCCAAGCTGGATGTCTGATAAAGCGATCGTAATGCTCTTTATAAATTTATCTGAAAATAAAATAACATTGCGGGTACTTGACCAACGAAACGTACCTGCAAAGCAACAATCTAAAATTACTAATAAATCATAAATGCTTTGTAAAGCCTCTGCATGGGAAGAAAAGTTTCTATTTTCCCTAAATGTGCATTTTGGGGAACTAGATATCCAGCGGGGCCATTTTCACCATTGCGTGCTATTCCGTGTCCGGCAAAATAGAAGAGTAAGCGACAAACTTCAGGGGATTGAATTTTTTGGGTAAGTGTCTCAGAAAGCAGTGTATTTATGTTTTCTAGAGTAGCTTCGTTCTGGTTTTCCTCATAGGGGAACAGACGCAGCACTTGATAATTGTAGTTGGTTTCTAATAAGTCAGCTAGCGCCGCAGCATCGTTAACGGCTGTCTTGAGTGGGTGAATGCCGTTTTGATAGTTATTGATGCCGATAACTACTGCTAAATTAGTGCCAAAATTTGTGATACTGGAATCCCACATCATAATTGAACCTTTTTATAAAGGAAAAGCCCATATCACTATTTACACTATTTAGTTAACGAATCAGGTTGATTGCAGATGTATTTTTTACAGGTTTTGCAGGTGGCGATCGCCAAAAGTCACAGTTCAGGGAGCTCGATATCTTCAGGCTTGGTGAAAATGGGATGGTAGCAGAGGCGATCGCACTTACTTCTGAACCAAGAGTAACGAGAGTGCGATCCGCTCAATTCAATTACTGGACTAACAGAAGCATAGGCGGTTTTGTATTTTGTGCCATACAGTAACCTTACTAACGTACAGGCTCAAAACCATAGCCAGAGCCGAAGCGATATTTGGGATCAGCTTTAATCTTGACAAGTTGGATTCCGCGATGATCGCGATCGCCCGATTGATTAAACGTCACCTCGCCTGTTGCACCCTTCGCTCTAAAGTCTTCTGAATGGAGGATTTGAGCTAATCCTTCACGGGTGGGGTTGGGATTTTTTTGAATCGCAGCAATTAAGGCTCTAGTAGCATCGTAAGACATAGCCGTTCGCCAGTTAACATCTGCTTTCCAAAGCCGTCTGGAGGTGTCTCGAAAATTATTGGAATCCGAGGCAAAAATGTGCCAGGGGACAGCAACAATCATCCCATCTGCATCTGCTCTACCAACTTGTAATGTTTTAAGCGTATAAAGATCATCACCACCCAAAAGGGGAAGTCGCTTATGGTTCGCTTTGATGACTTGGAGGGTATTGTTGAGTTCTCCTCTATCGGGCAGTAATACTAAAACTTCAGCACCTCCCTCAATAGACTGTTTTACACTTTGACCCGCATTAAACTTGGGATCGGACAAGTCAAATTCTCTTGATATTCCTCCTGCTTCACGAAGAAACTTTATAAACTCAAACTTGAGGGATTTGCTATAGCCACTTTTAGAATTATAAAAAACGGCTGCTTTCTTCTTCTTTAAAGTCTTCAGCATATAGTCTGCTAATGGTTTTGCTGCTACAGAATCACTGGGAACAGTCCGAAAGATGTATTTACCAAAACCTGTAAGCTTCACAGAGGTACTAACTGGGGAAATTGCTACCAGTTTTCCTTTTTCATAAACTTGTCCTGTTGCTCCCGTGACATCACTGGCATAATGTCCTACAACTCCTAGTACATCAGGATTTTTGACCAATTATTCTGCAATTTTATTGGTAGTATCGGGTTCGTTTTTATCATCAGCGATTATTCGCAATGGTACTTTATTAATACCACCTGCTTGGTTAATTTCGTTTTGGGCTTGAGCGACTCCACGCAACATTTCTAAAGCACCATTCACATCACTACTAATGGGGGCTGATATAGCAATGGTGTAGGATTTTTGAGTGCCTATGCGGGCATTATTTAAGTAAATTAAGGCTTCTGGATCGTTGGGCTTGTTCTTAAGGTAAGCTTTCAAGGGGTTGATAGCTGTAGTAAAATCACCATTCCTGATCGCCTCGACTCCAGCCAACTTATTGGGATTTGTGAGGGTTGGTACTAGGATTTTATCACCCATGCTCATTTTCCCATGCTTTTCAGGTTCACTAATACCGTTGCATAGCTGACGATCGCTTTCACTGAGATTGGGGTTGTTCTGCAAATAGTCACGCACATGATCGCAAGCCTGTTGCATCACATAGGATGATTCAATCCGCCACTCAATCTGCTGCAACTTAGCAGCGCGATCTTCTCCTACAGTAATCAAAACCTTACCATCTCGGCTAAAACTTACTTTCTTGACTGGACTTGGATACGCTTTCTGCGCTGCCAAAGGCTTACCCTCCTGCAAGTCTTGCAAGTTCCACAACTGCACCGTGCCATCCTCTCCAGCACTGGCAAGTAATTGCTGATCCGGGCTATATGCCATTGAATTTACTTCCGCATATGTCGGTAATAGGTGTTCCTGTTCGCCTTCTTCATTCCACAAGCGAATAGTCCTATCCTCTCCGCCACTAGCAAGTTGACTGTCATCGGGGCTGAACGCCCAGCTTTTGACCTTACCTACATGACTACTTTTTATTTTCATAACCATTTTCTCTCCAAAAGCCCGTTGATCGCCCTTCTGAATCATCACCTCCTGATTGTTTGTTGAAGCCTCCTTCATAGGTACTGGTTTCTCCGACTCATTACCCTGCAAATTCCACAAGCGGACACTGCTATCATCTCCAGCACTAGCTAGTTGCTGATGGTCACGACTAAAACTGACGCTTCTGACAGGTCCATGATGTCCTTCAAACTTCTCCAACTCCAAGGGCTGGCCGTTTTTCAACTTATTGAAATCCCACAAACGAGCAGTTCCATCCTCACCAGCACTAGCGAGTTTCTGCCCATCCGAAGTAAATGATATCTCCCAGATTTTGTTTTGATTCGCTCGAATTTCCTTTGCCTCTTTAACCAGCTTTTGATCTGTTAAATCCCATACACGGATAAAGTCATCTGTTCCAGCAGTAACTAGTTTCTGTCCATCTAGGCTAAAACTGACGATCGTGACATCAACATCGACATCATCATTTTTATTTTTATGGCGCTCGTCTTTTATGTTGATAAATAATTTTATCTTTTCGTTTTCCTTCCATTTGTTCCCCTCTCGCTCCCATAAGCGGATAGTGTCACGAGTTCCGGTAATAGCCAGTCTTTTACCATCGGGGCTGAATGCTACACTCCAGACATTGTGCTCTTTCTGCTCATCTTGCTTACCAAAGTTGAAAACGCGAAGAATTTCAGGTTTCTTAGAGAGATTGTCCAAGTTCCATACAAGAACAGTACCGTTTGCTCCAGTAGTAGCCAGTAGCTTGCCATTTGGGCTAAAACTAATGCTTTTGACCTCGCCTTGGTTTGTCTGCAATTTTTTCAAGTTTGTCAATGTTAATTCCTTGTCCTCGCGCCGCAAATCCCATATACCGACAGTGCCGTTTGCTCCAGCAGCAGCTAGTTGTTGACTGTTTGGGCTAAAACGGGTGATTTTGACCGGCTCGCACTTTTCAGAATTATTAAAATTATCAGACTTATCAGACTTATCCTTAAACTTAATCTGATTCGATTTGCTTAAAGTCTGACCCTGCAAATCCGAGACACGGATAGGTTCTTTGCAGTCTTCTCCGGCACTAGCCAGTAGCTTGCCATCTGGGCTAAAACTGGTTCTGACCGTGCCCTTGCCTTGATTCGCTTCTTGGCGATCGAGTTCTCTCACGGTATAAACTGCCCTTAGCAAAGTTCCGTCTATTTGTTTTTGGAGACTATGTTTTTGGAAAAAATCATAAATTGACAGTTCTAAATTCACAAATTTTTGAACAAATATGAAGTTGCTACTTAGGATATTGCGGGCATTTAAACTATCAACCATCCCAGCTAAAGATTGGTGATTTTGTAAGTTTATTTATGCGGATTATCTCATTGTTTTGGCTTGATTAATCTTGGAGGATGCCAGCAACAAGCTTAAGGCCACTATAACGGCGATCGCAATGCGCCACCGCCATCTAATATTCTGGCCTTTTCGCAAAACACTTTCCTGCACAAACTCAGTTTCTACCTGGTTAAACCAGTTGTCATCGGAATTGAGTTCTTGATACAATACATCGAGATAAGGATTCGCATTCCATAAAAACTGTACGGGTTTCTTTCTCGATTGCCCTTGCTGATTCTGAGTGCGCCGTAACCTTTGAGCCAACTGAGCAGGAATTTTAGTCACAAAGTTTCCGATAGGCAATACAAAGTTTTCGATAGGCAATAAGAGTCGTCGATCTAAGCAATCATTAACTAACCAATCCCAAACAGGAGCAGCCCTGTCTAGAATCACTTTTGGCTGTTCTTTGTCCTTATTTTTAACGCTATCCCACTCCATCGCTGCTGGAGTTAGCCGTCGTTGCAGCGGTAAGTCTTGCTCCTCTTGCTTCCACTCCCGCAACCTTGGCCAATTCCGCACCAAAGCATCATGAGCAGGTTCCACATAGGAATTACCTTCAGCATTTTTTCCTTTTACCAGTAACCGTGCATTGGTAAACCGCTCAATTACTGCTGTGGCTAAATTGTTTTTCTTTGGTGGATATTCTAGTTCCGATAACGGGACTCGTCTGCGTGCTAATTCACCTCCATCAAGAGCAATCATCCGCAGCATTACCTGGCGGATAATTTTGGCATAAGCCTGATTTTCTTTAACTAACGCCTCATATTCCTCATCAGCCCTTTGAGTCAGTGATTGGGTTACTCCTCCCAAGTCTTGATAATCTTTTTGAATCAGCGTCCGCTCAAAGATTCTCCCTTCGATTTGTGCCTTCCATTGTCGCTTTAAATACTTGAGATAAAGTTCGATCAAAGCAAAAGAAAGCAGGGGTAATGCTCCCGGCATATCCGCCACTTCATCAATCAATTGGTCTACCAAGGGGGGCTGAAAATACATCACCCGTGCTTCTGCGGGTTTCTCAATGGCTTCCCGTAGTTCTCCTCGTGTCATTGCTGGGACAATAAATCGTCCGCTTTGCCAAAGATTTTTCAACTCAGTATGTTTCACACTAAAGTCTTTAGGGACAAACTTTAAGCCTGCATCTCTGATTTGGGATTCAAAGTCAGAACGGAGGGATAGGACAACTCGTAATTTATCCCGATGGGCATCAATTGCTGTGAGTATCTGTTGGAAAAACTCTTTGCGTTCATCCTCGTTTGGACAGAGGGTAATAATTTCTTCGCTTTGGTCAATAAATAGTAATAACTTAGAGTTGGGGTTGCGTTTAGCCCAAACATCAATACTCTGAGCCAGGTTTTGTTGTGGGTCTTGTGGCTTAACTTCTGGTAATTGGGCATCTTTCAAAGCATTATTTAAGGCTTTCAAGGGAGTTTCACCCGGACGGATTTGCAAAATCGACCATTGTTCTTGCCGCAGTTGAGGAATTAATCCGGCTTTGACCAAACTCGATTTACCCGAACCGGAAGCACCCAACACTACTGTCAAAGGATGATCTTTGTCTTTGACACGATCCTTTAACTTTTTGACCAGTTCAGTTCTACCGAAAAACAGGTTGCTGTCTTTTTCGCCAAAAGATTCCAAACCTCGGTAGGGATTATTTTCTTTATCAAGCTTTGGAGCTTTTTCTAAGTTCTTTCGGTTAAATTATGATAAAGGAAAGACGTATTCACCTTTATCGTACTCTTGCTTCAATGACCAAGATCCAGGAATTTGATTAGGGTCTTTTAAAGAACTTTGTAAATAGGCATAAAGTTCTTGGAGAGTAATAACGTTGTCAGGGTATAAATCTGCTTCACCTCGCAAACCTTTAATTAACGCATCGGCAAAGGGCGAATGTTTAGAATTTTGAGCTTGTCCACGTTCATCAGTAGTTAAGCTAGAGTCAGCTGCTTCTTGATTATGAGCAGCAGATGTAAGAACTTTCCAAGCAGGAGAGCTAATAAAGCGATCGTAGTGTTCTTGATAAACTGTATCTGGCTCTACAATGACATTCCTAGAACCTGTCCAACGAAACGTACCTGCAAAACAACAATCCAAAATCACCAATAAATGATTGCATTTTAGTTCAACCAATTCTTGCATTTCCAGATATGTATTATATTTTCCTAAACGAGCATCTTGAGGAATAAGATAACCCGATGGGCCTGAGTTACTTGTTTTTGTTTTGCCATGTCCAGCAAAATAAAATAGCAAGCGATTATTTTAGTTCAAACTAAAATAATTGCGTGTTTGTTTAAGCAATTTATTGATATTATCTAAATTCGCTTCGTCATGTGGAAATAAGCGAATTACTTCATACGTATTATTTTATTCTAAATTTCCCTCCTTTCCTTCTAATAAATCAGCTAAAGCTGTAGCATCATTGACCGCATTTTTAAGTGGGTGAATTCCATTTTGATAATTGTTGATGCCGATAACGACTGCTATGTTGCGAGCAAAATTTGTTTTGTCTAAACCCCTACTCATTATTTATTCCTCCAAAAATTTAAGCAACCTATAATTTGGGTGCATCTCAAGTTCGTCCTTTTCCTGTTTTATTAATTAGGATGGTAATAGAGATGAGATGCAACATAACTCAATATTTTGACGCTAACCCCCAGATTAATATCTGAGATTTACATCTTTTTTACTACCAGCTTTACCTGTTCAGTTGTCCATTTTTCACTAGGATAAGCAGCAGCAATGAGATTTTTATTTGAGGGAATATCATCAGCAAACGCTGCAAATAGTTCTTCAAGTGGACTACTTGGTTTAAATCCTTCCTGCACCCCTGCTCTAGGTTGGTCTAAAGCTGGTAATTTTATCCAACGGAAGCTAGTACCTTCAACTGTTGCAAAAACTTTGATAACATCCGCACCTTCTTTGTAACTTTCAGGAAGACTGGTACGAATACGGACTAATTTCTCTTTTCCAGGGTCTAAAACTTCAAAGTCTGCACCAATTGGATGAAGTTGCGCTATGCTCCAATCTGGTTGAATTGCTAGTGCAGTAATATTGAGGTATTGAGTAGACTGATTGCGGATACGTAAGAAGGCATATTCACCAACATCAAGTATTGGTACATTGCCGGGGGCATTAAAAGGTTGGAACTGACGATTTTCAGCTCTGCCCAGTTCAACTTTAAGTTTTCCATTTAGAGATGATAGCAGATCGTTATTATCAAGCTGCAAAATTGCATCATAGGAAAGATGTACTAAACGGTTGACTACACCTACTGCTGCATCCGGTTCCTTAACTTTCAATAAAGGTCGGAGATTAATAATAAGTTCTCCGCCTGCATCAAGAATTTCATACTCGCCTTCTTTGTTAATAGACACATAGTAAGATACGTCTTCCTTGCTGGCTTCATTTTCAGACAAGAACTCTATCCAGGCATTATCTTTTACCTTTGTCTTAGCAGCTTTGAGAGCTTCTAATGCTTGTGTTATCTCTATCTCTGATAGTTGCCCTTTTTCTTTTGGCGACAACAGACGTACCTTGCCGACAAGTTTAACACCAGGACTCAAAAGCAAAGCGGAAGCACCCTGCTCAATGGTTGCTTCACTCAAAACTTTCGGAGTATTAGAGTCTCCTTGACCGAGAATTGTGCTAACCTCTGCCCAAGACTCTACTGCATCAACTTCCACAACCTTAACTAATGCTACTCGCTTGCTAGTATCGGTAAAGTCTGTTGTACCCAATCGATAGATAGCAAACTCTGCTCCCTGAACAATACCGTTAACTTCGCCAGCCTGCAAGCTAACTCGTTTTTTGGCTACATCTACATTCATTACGGTCGCTGTATCGTAATCGTATGGATAAGATCTAGTTTGGTCGCTATAGCCAAAGGATCTGGTCAAAGCGCTAAATATAGGGCGATCGCCTTCTCCTTGCAACATAGGTGTTTGTCGCTTAGACTGACTATAAATTTTGGCGAGAATGTATTTGTGTATTTCTCTGGAAGAAACTTGCATTCCCAATATATTCAGAGACTTTAACAACCAGTAGGTCAGCGCCCCCATTGTTTGGCCGTCAAAGTAGTGTTCGTAAGCAGACTCATCGTCGCGACAAGCAGCAAATAAAGTGTAATCTTTTGGCTCAGGTAGCCAACCACTGGTAGCACTGACATTACGCTTTCCCATACCCCCTGTTAGGGTTTGCCATGTTTGAGCCAATTTGTGAGGAGTTGCAACCAGACTCTCCGTAGGTCGGGGTGTTGTGTCAACAATATTGTTGTGTGCGCCACGAGTATCTGCATCTACACCCGCTCTTGTTGATCCTCCAGAATGGCAGCTATCCAACACAACTGTAACCACTAACCCTTTATCCACCATGTCTTGTAAGAGTTGTGCTAACTCAAGGTCGCGGAGATAGCGAGCTTCCGAGTTGCCAATATCCGTGGGAACCAACGACTCGTCAACACCATCCTCTCCTTTGAGGTTGGGATAAATTGTTGCCGCACGTCCCCCGTGACCGGAGTAATGAATGTACACCTGGTCTTGAGGTAGAGCTTTCTGAGTAATTTCCTTAAATTTGGCTACCATATTTTCGTAGGTTGGCCAAAAGTCTTTTGGTTCTGATGGCTCAGCCGAACCTTTAACATTAGAAGCCGTTAGCTTCAAAATCTGCTTTTCCGGTACTTGTAGCCTATTTTTCAGAAAAGCCTCTACGTGGTTGATGTCGCGAACGCATCCCTTCAAGCTTTTATAGTAACTACCATCAGATAATTTATTTGGTAGGTAGCAATCGATTCCTATCAGTAGGGCGTAGAAGTTTGAGGTTGGATTTGTCTGTTCAGTCATCTTTGGTAGGTTTTTTTTCCTATTTCCAAAGAAATGAGGCTTGAGCGGGATAATTTATTAAAATTTTCCAAAGCTTGCTAGTCTAGCCCTATACACAGACGAAGAAAATTATGTATAAAAACAGACATAATATATGTTAGACCTCCTGATCAAAAAAGACGAGAAGCGCAAAACCCCCATCGTTTACGTGGGGGTTTTGCGTTCACTTTGACTTTTAAGTCCCGTCAAGTAACATCGTGATGGCGCTGTTCCTCAATATACCTCCTCACAGTCTCGCTACTGACATTACCAGCAGTAGAAACTTGCGTAAGAATGAGTCCAGAGACTAG